>JAIRLU010000146.1 GCA_031259215.1 Treponema sp.
ACTCGGTCTGCACCTGTTCGAGGCTTTTGGTGCGGGGATACCCCCGTACTTCCCGCTCCTTATAAGATGCACTGCCAGTATCTGGGCCAGGGTGTCCGCGTCCCGGTTGTCCGATCCACCGAACAAGCGCACCGGCGGCACCGCAAACCGGGGCAGGTTCGACGCATCCTTCTTGCTTGCCTCGGCTATAGTTTTCGCCATAGCCGGCAGTTTACCCGGGATTTCACTCATGCTGCGGTAGGTTTGGATGTCCCCGGCAACCTACCGCAGTTCATTTATGTGGAGGATGGGGATGATGAGCAGTCTCTGGCTGCCCAGCCTGGTGATGTTCCCCGCTACCACGTACCGCGCGCCTAACTATTTGCCCAGTGCGGCGATGGTGTCCGGGTCGGTCATGCCGGAGCTCATCTGAAACCCCTGTTCGTTCCGTATCGCAAGCGTTATGCTGGTCCGGGGTACCGGCGTAAAGACCGCGGTCAGTTCCTTTTCAAAGGAAAAAAGCTCCGCTATGGTTTCCCCGTCTTCTCCTATTCCGCCGGTGAAGGGCAGGATAGCCAACAGATCCTTGGCCGATACTGGGGATCTCACGAGCAGCCCTACAAGGGCCAAAGCAAAAACGTTCCCCTTATAATACCTCCTATCCTAGGGGCCAATGGTACCCACCGGCAGGATCCGGTTCTGCAGGAGATCGCACACATTCCACCGGTACCCGTTCCCTGAAGCAGGAACCGTAAAGGTCTCTACAAGCCGGTTATGGCTGTACACCCGGATGGTGGCCCCTGAACGGGACAAGGCCGGGGAACCGCTGTTGGCCCGGTTGGTATAGTCGATCACGTAGAGGTGATACACCCCGTTCCCTTCGGCCCGGGCCACGGTGATGGTTTCAGGGCCATACCCGCTCGTGTCATCCCGATCCAGTTTCGCACTCCCATCCGCGGGACTCCGCATGTTCCGGTATGAAATATGGTAGCCTCCCTGTTTTTCCCAATGGAGGTCCAAGTCCGCAGGCCGCTCCCCCCAATCCAGGACGAACCGGAAATCTCCCGACAATTCCGGGGAAATGGAGTACCAGTTGTTAATCACCGTGGAAAGCTGAATCGTAAAGGGGATGGCGGTGGGGATAAACCCCGGTTTGGTAAAGACCAGGGTGAAACTGCCGTCCGCCTGTTCCGGGAAGGAGATGATCCCCCGGGTATCCGTAACAAAGCTGCCGATCCCAGGAATTTCCACCGCAGCCCCCGGTATAGGCTTCCCATCCAGGGCGTTGCCGAAACGCATGGGGATGCGCTTATCCAGCTTCATTAAGGCCATATCCGACAGGACCATAGCTTTCTCCACATCCGGCATAGTAAAGGAAAAATCCGGAAACCCCGTACTTTGGCTATAAACCGCCGCACCGATCCATAGAAGCAATACGGCCATTATTCTTTTCTTCATAATTCACTCCTTATTGGTATTTTGATTGGGGGGAGTTTCAAAGGCCAGCCTTTGAAACTGCCTCAGTATACCGGCTTTTGTACCTTCAGTCTACCAAAAGGGCAGGGCATGGGCGTTTACTTTTTTAATTCTTTATAATAGAGTTGTTCAGAAACCTCAGTTTCTGAACAACTTACGCTTAAAAAACAGCAAAATGCGGAGCATTTTGCAAGACTTGTTCGATAATCAACCGGGTTATTGAACAAGTCCATTATAGCTCTAGCATATAATCTAAAAATATTCAATACCGCTCCACCTCCATGAACGGCAATACCCTCTTTATATCGAAAATCGGTATTTTTCATGTTTTTTATACTTTTCGATTTCTGAACAGCTTCCGGTAAAAACACCACAATTTTGCAACCCCATGCCTATGGAACCATAGTTTTTATTCGCCCTGCTTGCCAGCGGGTTTAAAGCCCCAGCCGTTCTGGACGAAATGGGCAACGGTCTAACGGTAGAGCCTCTACCGCTTTGTCAATGCGGGCTGGCCCGCACCGCCTCGGCGAATGAGGCTGCGATTAAGCGCTCATCGCCAGATAAAAGCGCGCGGACATGAAGGATGACGCAGCCGTCGCGGATGCCCGGAATTACCGGAATACGGGCTGTCCTGAGACCACGGGCGAGCATTTCGGCGCTGCCGGAACCGGCCCGTATCGCCACGCCGTAACCAGGAAGTATATCGGTGGGGTACGCGCCGCCCCCTACCGCGTCCTCCGTTTCCACAACCGAAATAGCGAAATCAGCCGCATTCATGGACGCCGCTACGGCCCCCTTCAACATACGGCGCAAGGCCCGGGCTTTTTTAAGAAGCGCATCTTTATCCACTTCTAGCATCCTGATGACCGGAATCTCCCCCTGCCTGCCGGCAAGGTACATTCTAAGCGTCGCTTCAAACGCCGCAAGGGTCATTTTATCCGCCCGCAAGGCCCGCAGAAGCTGGTGGCGCTTTATCCTGCCTAGCAAATCCTTTGAACCGGCGATTACGCCAACCTGCGGCCCCCCAAGCAATTTGTCCCCCGAAAAGGTTACGATACCGGAACCGGCTTTAAGACAATCCCGGACCGGCTGTTCCCGGTTTGCAAAGGCCGGACTGGGTTGATAGAGGAGGCCGCTCCCCAGATCCTCCATGAATACCAGATTGCGGGAAGCCGCCAGTTCCGCCAGTTCTTCCCGGGACGCTGATTTTGCAAAACCCTCTATCCGGTAGTTTGACGGGTGAACCTTGAGCAGAAGCGCGGTGTTTTCCGTGATTGCCTTACGATAGTCGCTTATGCGGGTTACGTTTGTACAACCTACGGCGATCATCTTTGCGCCGGAAAAGGAGAGTATTTCAGGAATTCTGAAGGAGTCGCCTATCTCGACAAGTTCGCCGCAGGATAGGATCACTTCCCGGCCCGGGGCCAGCGCCGACAGCGCGAGGAGGACCGCCCCGGCGTTGTTGTTGAGGGCCAGCGCTGCTTCAGCGCCGGTTAACTGGCAGACGAGCCATTCAACATGAGCGTTGCGCCCCTCCCGTCCGCCTTTTTCCGGCGAATATTCCAGGGTGTTGTACGTGCCGGCGATCTCGTTTACCGCGCGAATCGCCTCATCCGCAAGGGGCGCGCGTCCAAGGTTGGTATGAACCACAACGCCGGTCGCGTTAATTACCGGTTTAAGCGTCTTCGCCGCCCGCTCCCGGAGCAGGTTTTCCGCCCGGAGCGCGGCAAGTTCATCCACCGGCAGGCTGAATTGCGCCCCCGCGCATATATCGCGCTTCAAGCCGTCCAGCGCCTCGGCGATAATTTTTTTCACCGCCTCCCGTTCCAGACAGCCGGAAAATGCACGCGCCCACGCCGCGTTGAGCAGCCCGTCCATTGACGGAATGGAACGTAGCGCATTGTTTATATCGGAATCGGTCATCATCTGTTCTTCGTATCCTATTACCATTGAAACCGCGTCTCTTGCTTATGAATGGGGACGACCGGGCTATCCGCTCCAATTCCTCGACCCCCTGCGGAGGTCTGCGGGATTTCCGCTTCTATCCCTTGCGCGGGCGGCATCCCAGGCCGCAAAGCGACGGTTCGACGAGCCATAGAGAACTCTCATCGCCCTTATCACGTCTGGCGCGGCTCTATAAACCCGCTGGCGGGTACTGGTAAAGCGCCTGATATTCCTTTCCACAGGGACGGTATACCGCATCCCATTCCGCGTCCATTTCCCGCAGCAGGTTCAGCAACTCTCCGGGTTCTTCCATCTCCACTTCAGCGGCATAGCCGCAGGGAGAGCTCAACTTTCCAGGTACCGGAACCAGAGCGCAAAAAAAATCACGTTTCCTGTCCGCAGAAGCCGCGGCCTGAAAACGCAGGCTCGAACTTATCGAAGCGAAGGTGACCAGCATCCGCAAGATCAGCCTTCTTCCGCTGTTACGCGCCACCCACCGGCGATGGTTTCCACCTGCGCCGTCCGTCCTTGCTCTTGCAGAAATTTCTCCACATTATCCCGGGCAGAGGCAGAAGACACCTCCACGGAAAAAGCAGCGGAACCGAACGCTTTCAACGCACTTTGCGTCATAAGGACAGGCTCTGGGCAGGACAAGCCCCGGGCGTCCACTACGGTTGAATCCCTCACACCTTCACCACCTTCTTTTGCCCAATCGTAAGCAACGCTATGCAGGTGAGCGCCACAAAGCCGATGACAACGGCGATCTGGCCGTTCAGCGGTACCCCTGTGGGCGAGGCCGCCAGGCCGAAATTGTGGCTGATGGCCGCCCCGACAAGAAGACCCAGAACACAGATCGCCCCGTCCGCGTTGCCTTCACCCGCCATGATGCTCTGGCGCAACGGGCAGCCGCCAAGCAGGGTTGAGCCGTAACCCGCCAGAGCCATACCCAAAAAGTTCCACACAAAATCCGTGTGGGCTATAGGCTGGCCTTCAAAACCGATGTGCGCCTTGCCGGTCAGCAGATTGCCAATGAGGGCCGCTGCGAACACCGCCCCATAGACCAGCAACATGGATGGATTCTTGATGAGGATCATATCCCGAAAGCCGCCGGCCATGCACATGCGGCTGGTCTGGGCAAGGCCGCCTATCACAAGGCCCGCCGCCAAAGCGAGCAACCCCGGCGCGTGCATGGATCCGGGGCCGCTTTCGCTAAAACGGATGAACCCGGGCCTTACCAGCAGGAACACGAGCAACGCCGCAGCCAGCGCAGGCATCACAAAGCCCGACGCGCCGGCCTGTTCATGGGCGCGTCCCAGGGAAAAGCCCTGTTTCAGCATCACCGTACCCAGGGCAATACCAGCTATGAAACCCACGAGGCCTACCAGGGCATTCAGATCTCCCCCGGCCAGGCGCAACACCATACGCAAGGGGCAGCCCAGAAACACCAGCGCCCCTATAATGACAAACATAGAGATGAAAAAGCGCGGCAACGGGGACGAGCCGCCCGAAGGTTTGAACTCCCCGCGGGCAAGGGAAAGGATAAACGCCCCTATGATAAAGCCCGGTATTTCCGGGCGAATGTACTGAACGGTTGCCGCGCCGTGCAGTCCCAGCGCTCCGGCGGTGTCCCGGATAAAACAGGCCACGCACACCCCCATATTGGCGGGGTTTCCAAAGACCGTCAACAGCACCGCCAGAACCCCGGTAACGCCGCCCGCAGTCAACAATAAAACCGGTATTTTTTTGTCTTTCACCTGTTCCTCCAAAATGGCGGAGGCGTGTGAGAATCGAACTCACCAAGGGCGTTTCCGCTCTTTGCCGGATTTGAAGTCCGCAGCCGCCACCAGGCGACATGCACCTCCGTTCGGTTAGTATAATGGGCTGAAGCGGTATTGTCAAAATAAATCGAAAAAAAGTCAGGGCATCGGCGCTTATAAAGTTTATCTCTTTAATTAACAACAGGAAGCATGTAACTACGAACAGACACGAACCAAACGAACCGGTACGGTGACCGGGCCTCATAATCGCTGAAATTCGACCTAGTTCTTTGTCGTTCGTGTTTGTTTGAGTGGGCGGACCTCAGGTCCGACGGGGTCGATTTTCTTCAAAGATAGGTGGTTTTGCGGAATGTGTAGTGGCGAACATTGTATGTGCGCTGGCCCTGTACGGATGGGAGACTTGTCTTGCAAAACATGCTCCTATAAAACATCTCAGGATAGGAGATCATCATGGGTGATACGGTAAAGGATCTGAAAGAACGGCGGAGTATCCCCAAGTACAAGGCGCAAATCAAGGACAGGGAGCTTGACCCGGTGCTGGAGGCCGGTACTTGGGCGGCCAATGGGCACGGGGCGCAGTCTACCGTGATGGTTGTATTGCAAGACGCGACCGGGATAGCGCAGCTTGAAACGTTAAACCCGCGGGCCCGTGGCAAGGCGGACACGAAACCTTTCTACGGAGCCCCTACGGTTGTTACCGTGCTTGCCGACACAGGGCGTCCGACTTGGGTGGATGACGGCAACATGGTAATCGCGAATGTACTCAACGCGGCCTATGCCGTGGGGCTTGGTTCGTGTTATGTATACCGCGCAAAAGATCTTTTTGATGGGGAGGAAGGCAAGGCGGTGCTCAAGAAATGGAGGCGTGGCGAAAATTACGGAGGCGTGGGTCATGTCCTGTTCGGTTATGCTAACGAAAGCCTGCAGCCCAAGCCGCGCAAAGACGGCTATATCATCAAGATACGCTGACCAAATACGCCGGTTGAAGAATAGACTGCCTGGACATATTTAGTTCCAGGGGGTTTGCCCATTTAGTATGCATCATTGGACTTGTTCAATAACCCGGTTGGTTATCGAACAAGTCTTGCAAAATGCTCCGCATTTTGCTGTTTTTTAAGCGGAAGTTGTTCAGAAACTGAGGTTTCCGAACAACTCTATTAGAAAACCCGCCCTGAAACGAGTATACGAGCGTATCTTTGTATGGCTGGCAAGGGTATGCGCATCTATATGCATAATAACAGGTAAACTTATGGTCAAAATAAATCGAAAAAAGTAATTTGACAGGCCAGGCGTTTTATGCTATTATATATTTTTAAGTGAAGGAGTAGGGTATGCCTAATATAAAAGCAATTCAGAGTACCTGTGCATATTGTGGCGCAGGATGTCAGATTACTTTCTCGGTGGATACCGAACAGAACAAAATTCTGGAAGCACTACCGGCAAAGGGCCGTACTAACGAAGGGACGCTGTGTCTGAAAGGCTGGTATGGCTGGGATTATCTTAATGATCCACAGATTCTTACTAAGCGGCTGAAAAAGCCGATGATCCGCAAGGGTGGCAGGGTCAGTCCCTTTGAGGAAGTCGAGTGGGACGAGGCTATTGCTTATGTGGCTGGCCGTCTTACTGAAATCAAGAATACATACGGACCTGATTCCATTATGGGTACCGGTTCCGCACGGGGGGCGGGCAACGAAGCCAACTACATCATGCAAAAATTCATGCGGGCGTGTATTGGCACTAATAACGTTGATCACTGCGCACGAATATGACACGCGCCTTCTGTAGCGGGGCTACAGTATTCATTGGGTTCAGGCGCAATGTCCATGGGCGTTCCGGAAATTGAGGACGCTAAACTTCTGTTTATTTTCGGCTACAACGGAGCCGATTCCCACCCTATTGTCGCGCGCCGGATAGTCCGTGCCAAAGAAAAAGGTGCAAAAATTATCTGTGTGGATCCTCGGAGGATCGAGACCGCGCGTATCGCGGATATGCATCTCCAACTCAAAAACGGCTCGAATCTCGCGCTGGTAAACGCCATTGCCCATGTAATCATCAAGGAAGATCTCATCGACCGGGACTTTATTGAGCAACACTCCAATGGGTTTGACGAGTTTGTGCCCATCATCGAGAAGTATACCCCTGAGTACGCGGCAGGCATCACCCAGGTTGACGCGGAGGATATACGAAAGGCCGCCCGGATGTACGCCACTTCGGGATGTTCAATGATACTCTACGGCATGGGGGTCTGCCAGTTTGCCCAGGCAGTGGATGTGGTCAAGGGGCTTGCGAACCTCGCCATCATGACCGGCAATTTTGGCCGGCCTTCTACCGGCATTGGTCCGGTGCGCGGCCAGAACAATGTGCAGGGCGCGTGCGATATGGGCGCGTTGCCGAATTGCTTCCCCGGATACCAGAGCGTAACCGATCCGGTTATACGGGAAAAGTTTGAAAAGGCCTGGGGCGCTAAGCTGTCCGGCGATATTGGCTGCCCCATTACCCATGTGCCCCATCGGGTGCTGCACGAAAAGGACCCTGCCAAACGGATTCATGCGTATTACGTATTCGGCGAAGACCCCGCGCAGTCGGATCCTGACCTCGCCGAGGTGCGCGAGGCTTTGGACAAATGCGATTTCGTGGTAATGCAGGATATTTTCATGAACAAAACCGGTCGTCATGCGGACGTGCTCCTTCCCGCGACAGGATGGTGTGAGCATGAGGGGGTTTATACCTGCTGCGATCGTGGATTTCAGCGCATACGCAAGCTCATTGAACCCCAAGGGGATGTGAAGACCGACTGGGAAATCATCTGCGCCATTTCTACGGCGATGGGTTACCCGATGCGTTATAACAACACCGAGGAAATCTGGAATGAGCTTATCGATCTGTGCCCGGGTTTTGCCGGCGCGACCTACGAGAAAATCGAAAAACTGGGAAGCGTGCAGTGGCCATGCCGGGACAAGGCCATGACCGACATGGGAACGCCGTACCTTCACAAGGGCGCGAAATTTGCCCACCCCGATGGGAAGGCGAAGTTCTACGGCACGGACTGGCGTCCGCCCAAGGAACTCGAAAACGACCTGTATCCGATGGTGCTTTCCACGGTGCGGGAAGTCGGCCATTATTCGGTGCGTACCATGAGCGGCAACTGCCGGTTGTTACGTAATCTTGAGGATGAGCCCGGCTGGGCCCAGATGAATCCCGCAGACTGCGAGGCCATTGGCGCCCAAAAGGGGGAGTTGGTCAAAGTACTCTCCAAACGCGGGTACTGTATAACCCGCTGTCTGCCGACTGACCGCGTAAAACGGGGCGCCGTCTACATGACTTACCAGTGGTGGATAGGCGCGTGTAACGAGCTGACCCAGGCCTCCCTGGATCCGGTGAGCAACACCCCTGAGTACAAGTACGCGGCCTGCCGGGTAGAAAAAATCGAGGACCAGGTCTGGGCGGAAAAGCAGATACTCGAAGAATACGCGGAAATTCGCGGACAGATGGGAATCAAAGTACAGGCAGTATAGCCTGGATGCATTGCGGAGGTAGTAAATTCCGTAAAACCCCGTCGAAAGGCGGGGTTTTTTGTTGGTGTATATCCGGCAAACTACGCCCATCGCGCAAAGTGAGGCGCTCCCTCTAATGAACATATCCCTGGCAAAGCCGCCAAGGGTGATTGCCTTGACAGGGGGTTTTCTGCTTAGCCTCAGTGGGTTCTTCGTTCAACAGATTTTCCATAAAAAAGGGGGTACCGAAGTCTGATAAGACAGGCTGAAGGAATGTATCGGGAACCTCGTCAGTAAAGAGAAAACAGATGGTAAAGAAAACGCAGCCACTCAGTGACCGTTCCGGTTGTATATGACATACGGAAGAATGTACGTTTCTCGTATTGCGGTTTCGTCCTGCCTCATCTAAATACCTGTTACATAAAGACTGAGCGTTGCTGGGCCGTTATGCCATAAACCAGAAAATTGATAGGTTTTCAAAAAAGCTATCAATTTTCCAATCAGGTTAGACAGGCTCATACCGAAACGGGGTAAGGCGTTGACCTTTGGGGAGTATGCGGAGAACTTCTAGGAACATGGCTCTGATTATCTTGATAATGAGGAAGTTCGGGCGGATATTACCCCAGGGCTAGCGCATATAGATTACCCTGAACTGGAGGCGAAGGCAGTTTCCTTGAACATACGGTCGGTTTCCTTTTGAGACTCCTTCAACTCCATTAGGGAGGCCCAGAATTTCTCAAAGGTGAGTCCTGCTCCCAGTGGAGGGATTACGGTCTCATGGGATGTATCCATAAATATGGCTCCTTATCAAAGATATACCAATTTTGGAGGGTTTGGACAAGGAATACCATTCTTCTTGGGAGAATGGCAGGGCAACGTCATTTAAAAATCCGTGAGATAGTGGAACTTACCTTGGGAAGGGTAAGCAAGTGGAGATCACGGAAGAAGACAGAGTCTGGAGGGAGGAATGCCTCAGGGGAATAAAGGACGAACGGCGGCAAAGCGGACATGTTCTGCACAAACTGCTAGAAGTGCTGGTAATCGGACTGACGA
>JAIRLU010000236.1 GCA_031259215.1 Treponema sp.
GTACCTTGCTTAGGCTAAAACCCCTGTAATTCAAAAAACACGAACCCCACGAACCAGCACAAACGGAACAGGGCAACCTGCATGGCTCTGGTTGTTTTATCTTGAGCGGTTTATCCAAAAGGTACGGTGAAGTCAGGTAAAATCACCCCGTTGTCTCAACAAAAGTTCGTGCGGTTCGTGGGATGACCGGCCAATTCTTCAAGGGTTCTATGGGCTCTCAAAGGACGACCGGACCGGTTCGTATGGTTCGTGGTGCTTCTTAACCCCTACGTTTAGGCCAATCAACCTACGAGTACCGTGCTGATCCTAAAACCCCTGTAATTCAAAAAAACACGAACCTCACGAACCAGCACGAACGGAACAGGGCAACCTGCATGGCTCTGGTTGTTTTATCTTGAGTCGTTTATTCAAAGGGTACGGTGAAGTCAGGTAAAATCACCCCGTTGGCTCAGCACAAGTTCGTGCGGTTCGTGGGATGACCGGCCAATCCTTCACGCGTGCTATCGGCTCTCAAAGTACGACCGGACCTGTTCGTATGGTTCGTGATTCTTCTTAACCCCTGTTTTTAGGCCAATCAACCTACGAGTACCGTAATGGAACTCTACATCACCACGGTCTTAAACGGAGTCAAATCAGCCAAGTACAGGATACAACCGAAACAAAATCATCATGATTGCCTTGAGACAGACGAATGGTAACCCTATAAGGGGGAAGAAGAACAAGGTATGGCGAGCTATGCGTATCACCGGGTGAATCATTGAGCGGCATCATACGTGGTGGATCACCTCCATGTTTTTATAGGGGGCCACGTTTCGCTCCCTTCAGAGCAGCCCAGCATTTTTGGGAGCTCGTGGACAGCCGAAAGGTATCTTGGTCCCGGACCAGTACCTTCTTAAGCGTACGCTCCACCTGTATGGCCACAATCGAACCATCGAACGGTTTAGGAAACGGTACTGCCCTAGGAACCTTACGGTATTGTAAGTAGAGGAGATTTTTGTATTTTTTTCTAGGACTGTACCTTAGCAGCCAGTGACCAAGGGATAAAAGAAAATGCAGGGGGTCAAGACCCCCTGCACCGTCGAATTGTTATGGCTTTAGCCGACAGGAATAAGGAACGGCAGCAACCGGTTAGAAACCACTGGTCACTTGGTGTATATACATAAGGGTATAGTTCCCTGTATTGCGGTCGGTATTATACCCCTTCACTTCTATTAAAATATCCGTATCCTCGTTTACGGCAATCCGGGGAGGGTTCTTATATCCTGAGTCTACGCCGAAGTACAGGGACGTGTTATCATCTTCCCGATATATGGTAACGAGAATATCTCCGGTTTTCGTACCATCCCCTTCAAGAGAATCGTTCCACCGAATGAGGTAGGATTGTCCTGCTTGTGCACGGAAACGGTAATAGCGGTACTCTCCGGAAGCGATTTCATCTTCCTGCCAGATATTATTTTGAAGATTTATGATACTTTGATTGTGTTGGGTGCTTTGGGAAACCGTGGAACCGGGGTATAATTTCAGGTATAAGAGGTTAATAAACCCTTCAACAGCATTCCGTATGGAAGCCACATCGGTATCGACCAGGGACCGGCTATTGTCAAGCACCAGATATATGACGGATGAACGTTTTTCCACTGCAATCTTTAAGGAATCTCCCATGGTATATTCGCTGTTACGCTGCCAGGTAGTAGTTCCCGGACTTAGGATCCATTGTTGAAGCTGCCATTTAGCATCGGATACCAAAAAATTATTAAAGATATAGCTTACCTCGGTACCATTCAGGGTACCTGATACCGGTTCTTCAGAAGAAGAGGAAACCCCTTCAGAATAGGTAATATGCGTTAATTCATAGGTTCCATCCTTGATACTTACTTCACCCTCTACATACCGGGTAGACTTGGAGAAGGCCTCCATGGTAGGTTCTGCTACATCAAAGGTCATCCGGATCTTGGTCCCCGGCTGATAAGAAGGGGTAATAATGGTGAACGTAAGATCCCGGTTAATAATCGTTAGGTTATTCGCTATATCTTGAAATTTTTGGTTCAATTCTGAAAAATCGTTGAGTTCATAGAAATTAGTGGCAGGAGTACCGGTGGTACTGGCCAGAGACTCTAAAGTCGCTCTAAACGCCGCTTGATCCTCCACATCACCCCCTTGTACCCCTGCGGCAAAGGCGGTAATCGGCTTATTGGCGATACGCCGTTCTGCAATTTGTTGTTTAATATATGATGCATAGGAATCGGTGGATTTACCCCTGAAATCTTGATCTTCTATTACGGGAAGGGCCAGGCTGGTTGAATTGTTATCCAGGCCATCGGTAAAGGTAATGAGATTAATCGAACTGAGGTTATTGGGGAATGAGGATTCCTGGGTATTGAGATTATGTAATGCCTGATGAACCGCATAGTATAAGGCGGTTCCTGCACCAGAGGCCCGGTTGTACTTAGACAGGGACTGTAAAAGCTTGTTTCTACCTTCATCGTTTAGATAAATCAAGGTACCGTCGGTCAGATCCTGTACAGCTGCGGCAAAGGAAAGTAAGCCAATATAGACCCCTCCTTGAGCCTCTTCAGTATTCCCCTCACTTGACGACTCGGTGTTTTCCGGGGAATTCTGAGATTCCTTAACCGCAGGAGTATCAGAACAGCTCAAAAGACCTAAGCATACAAGAACCGGTAATAGCAGCCATAGTTTTTTCATACAAATCACTCCTTCTTTTATTCATCTTTCACGTATGAAAGATAGGTAAGACTCTTTTCATATCGGACATTTTGCAAAAGCCTCATGTACTTGCCCCTTCTTCTTTGATGAGCCTTGAGAACCCTATCGGAACATACCGCACGATAAAGCTTTCAGAACAGACTCAACAATTGAAATATAAAAATATAAATCCAAAATACTTTAGATAATCTTATAATTTCTATGAATATCTTTCTATATAACATACTTCATAGGGATCGGTTCGTCAACTCTAGCGGGCCATTACCTTTCAAAGGGTAAAAGAGTAGGCCGGTTAAAGAAACACCTGGTGAACCAGTATGGTTCCTTGGTGACCGATCACCAAAAAATTCCGCTGCTCTTTGTCCATGTTCATGGCGTAGAACAAGGTCCTCATCTTTGCATACGCTACCTCAGATATATAAAAAGATGAGGCAAACCCGTTATGGTTACCTGCCTGAACCTAAAAAATATGTTTCTGAACCGGAATTATCCTCATGGTTCCCCCTTGCATTGAAACAGCCTCGAAGTGAAAAAAAATCACAAAAACCCTTGACCTAGCGCATACATCCCTGTATCTTTATATATGTTCATGTGTTCAATTGTCAAGGGGGCTTATGAAAAAGGACGCTGCGGACATTGAAAGCCTTGATTGTAACGTAATCCACGAAGAAGTGGTAGCCGCGGTCAGGGAAAAGATGCCCAATGATGAAGTATTGTTGGACCTGGCAGATCTCTTTAAGGTGTTCAGCGATTCTACTAGGGTTAAAATTCTCTGCGCCCTGCTTCGGGCCGAAATGTGCGTCTGTGACATTGCGGCCCTTTTGGGCATGAGCAAGTCCGCCATTTCCCATCAACTGAGAACCCTGAGGCAGACTCGGCTCGTGAAGTACCGCCGGGAGGGGAAGGTAGTCTACTATTCCCTGGAGGATGACCATGTGGGAACCATCTTTGATCAGGGCTTGGTCCATGTCATCGAGTAAGGAGAGGGTTTGTTTTTTTTACGCAAATAGTTGAACAGATTATCAATTGTTCAATATTTATATCGTTATGCCGCACTAGGGTATTGCGGCTTATTATTGAGGAGTGTTTGCTATGACCAGAAAGACCTATGTATTGGAAGGGCTCTGCTGCCCTAATTGTGCCGCCAAAATTGACGAAAAGGTAAAGGAACTGCCGCAGGTAAAACAGGCGTCGGTGGATTTTCAGAACACCCGGCTCACCCTTGTATATGAGGGAGATGAAAGCGCCCTGCTGGAAACTATCGCCGGTATTGCCCGGAGCGTCGATGAGGATATCGTCGTCAAGGGATGTTAGGGGGCATCATGGAAGGGGTATTAAAACGGGAGTATATTCTGGACAACCTCTGCTGTCCTAAATGTGCGGCAAAAATTGAAAAGCACATCGGCGCTCTGGAAGGGGTAAGCCGGGCGCTGGTCGATTTTTCCGTGCAAAAACTCACCATCGAAACGCGGAATCCGGAGCATTGGGAGGACATCATGATCCGCGCCGGTGGAATCATCAAGCGACTTGAACCTTCTGTAGCGTTGCGGGACACGGTTCTTTTTCCGAACAGAGACGTGGCGAAGGATAAAGCCCCTTCCGCTTCGGTACAAGATCGGTTCCGGCGGATAAGCCTTAGCCTCGGCGCGTTCCTTTTTGTCCTGGGTATGGTCTTTGAGTATGTTCCGTCCATCGCATGGACGCCCCTTATGCGGCTTGCCCTCTTTCTGGCAAGCTATCTCCTGGTGGGTGGGGAAGTGCTTATCAAGGCCATCAAAAATAGTACCAAAGGTGAAATATTCGATGAAAACTTTTTAATGAGTATCGCCACCATCGGAGCCTTTGCCATCGGGGAGTATCCCGAAGGTGTGGCGGTGATGATATTCTACCGCATAGGCGAGGCTTTTCAGGATTACGCAGTGGGACGCTCCCGTAAATCCATATCCGCCCTCATGGACATCAGGCCCGATTACGCCAACCTGAAAACCGCCGCCGGCCTTGAGCGGGTGTCCCCGGAAACGGTACGCATCGGGGATTGTATCGTGGTGAAGCCCGGTGAAAAAATCCCCCTGGACGGCGTGGTGGTGGAGGGATTTTCCGCGCTGGACACTTCTGCCCTTACCGGTGAATCCTTGCCTCGGGATGTGGAGAAGGGCAGCGCCGTTCTATCGGGTTCCATCAACAAAAGCGGACTCCTCACCATTGAGGTAAGCAAGGTTTTTGGGGAATCCACGGTTTCCAAGATCCTCAACCTCGTACAAAACGCGGGGAGCAAAAAATCCGTTACCGAAAACTTCATCACCAAATTCGCCCGGTACTATACGCCTGCGGTGGTGTTCTCCGCTGTTGCGCTGGCCTTCTTCCCCCCGCTGCTTATCCCCGGTGCAACTTTCGCCGAATGGATCAACCGGGCCTTGGTGTTTCTGGTGGTTTCCTGCCCCTGTGCCCTGGTCATCTCCATACCCTTGAGCTTCTTCGGCGGCATTGGCGGCGCTTCACGGAACGGCATCCTCATCAAGGGGAGCAACTACCTTGAAGCCCTTACCAAGGTAGACACCGTGGTATTTGACAAGACCGGAACCTTGACCAAGGGAAAATTCAGCGTAACAAACATTATCCCGGCAGGGAAGCTCACAGAAGAAAAACTGCTCTACTATGCCGCCTATGCGGAATCCGCCTCCAATCATCCCATAGCTCTTTCAATCAGGAACGCCTACAGAAAAGATATTGACCCCGAAGTGATAGGCAACTATGAGGAAATCGCCGGAAAAGGGGTCTCTGTCAGTGTCGGGGAAGATGCGGTGCTGGCGGGGAACGCCAGACTCCTTGAGGCCGCGAACATCCCTATTCCCCTTGTTGAGGAATTAGGGACAGCGGTGTACCTTGCGGTGAACGGCGGGTATGCCGGGTACATCCTTATTTCCGATGAGCTAAAGGCCGACAGCAAACGGGCGGTTGAGGAGTTGCGGGCTATCGGGGTAAAACGGATCGCCATGCTCACCGGCGACAGTAAGGCAGTAGGCGAACGTATCGCCAGCCAGATCGGCCTCGATACGATGTATGCGGAACTTTTGCCCCACCAAAAAGTTGCATACCTTGAAGAACTGGAACAGCATAAATCCGGTTCGGGTAAACTGATTTTCGTGGGAGACGGCATTAACGACGCGCCGGTGCTGGCCCGCAGCGATGTGGGTATCGCGATGGGAGGGGTTGGCTCCGATGCGGCCATCGAAGCCGCGGATGTGGTACTGATGACCGACGAGCCATCGAAGATCGCCCACGCCATCCGCATTGCCCGGAAAACCCGGAATATTGTCTGGCAGAACATCATCTTTGCCCTGTCCGTCAAGGGCGCTATCCTTGTCATGGGCGCGTTGGGCATGGCAACCATGTGGGAAGCGGTATTCGGTGATGTGGGGGTGGCCCTTATCGCGGTTCTCAACGCCATGCGGGTAATGAAAACGGCAACAATTCGTTGAAAAGAATGTTCAGAGGTGATCTACCACGTATGAAAAGAGCCTTCTTCATATAGCAATGATAGCTTTCTTTGAGGCTCATCATACTGGGTGGATCCCCTCCTAGGGGCGGTAAAGCAATGGCTCTGGAACGTCCTGGTGGCAAGCGGAGTTATAGGGGAATCTGCTTAAACACCCTGCTGCATAAGCTCACAGCCAAAAATCAGGTAATTAGATTGAAAACAAGACAACTTCATAGCCCATGTGGGCACACCCGCTTTCAGGCAGGCCCTTCGGTACATACAGGCAGGCTTTATTATTTCTTGATAAAAACGCATTGATTATATCATAGTAATACTATACTACTAATAAGTATAAGGACTAACAATGATCTACAATTTTGATGAACCCCTAGACCGGCGGGGTTTCGGCAGTGTTAAATGGGATGCCCTTGCCGTCGGCGTCCTCCCTATGTTTGTGGCGGATATGGATTTCAAGTCGGCACCGCCTATTATTGAGGCAATCCAGGAAAAGATAGACCACGGCGTTTTTGGTTATGGCCGGGACCTGGACTTTCCCGGAGTGATAAAAAAATGGTTTCAGGATGAATACAATGCCGCAATTCAGGAGAACTGGATTGTAGTGCTCCCTGCCATCGTACCGGTTCTTGCCGCGGTGAGCCATTTACGGGAAGGGCCGGTATTGATCAATACTCCCAACTACCATGTATTGCTGGCAGCCCCCCTCAAGGCGGGTAAAGAGACGATCCTTGCTCCCCTCAAAAATACCAACGAGTATTATGAGTTTGATTTTGCCGATCTCCGGTCCCGTGTGCGGGATGATGTCCAGCTTTTTTACCTCTGCAACCCCCATAATCCGGTGGGACGGGTATACAAACAGGAGGAACTGGCGGAATTAAGCGCCTTTGCCAGAGAAAAGCACCTTATGGTCATCTCCGACGAGGCCCATTGCGGCCTGGTTTACGATCGGCCTCATATTCCCTGGTTTACCGTAGATGCATGGGCTGCAGAACACAGTATCACTATTATGGGACCTGGGAAAACCTATAACATCGCCGGGCTGCCTTTTGGATTCGCCGTTATCCCCAATCAAAAGCTCCGGGAAGAATTCGTCACAACCTGCTATGCCCTGCCGTATCCGGGAATTCTTAATGTTGCCGCGGCAAAGGCCGCCTACGGCCAATGCCGGGAATGGCGGCTCCAACTGGTGGAGTATCTGCGGGGCAACCGGGACTATCTTGAAAAACGGCTTGGGGAAATCGCTCCCGCGGCGAACTATACCCATGTGGAAGGGACGTACCTCCAATGGATCGATTTCCGTCCCTTGGGCATCAATGATCCATACCGCTGGCTCCAGGAATATCCAAAGATTCTTCCCAACGACGGCAAACCCTTTGGGATGGAGGGATATGTGCGGATAAACTTCGGGACCACCCGGGCGCGGCTTGCGGAAGCCCTGGATAGAATTGAAGAAAATTTGAAAAAAATCTGATTATCCTCGTGACAAAGTCAATAAGGCTACCTAAATTCATATTAAACCGAAATAATAGTATGATAATTAGAGGAACATCCGATGTGTTGTAAATACCTGTACCGATAAAAACACAGGTACCGTGAGGGCTTATCATTTTGAACGCTACCCCTCAGAACTTTCCGGAGGACCGCAGCAGCGGGTTGGCATTGCCCGGGTAATGGCGCTGAATCCACGGATGATGCGTTTCGATGAACCCACCAGTGCTCTGGACCCGGAATGGGGAGGAGAAGTGCTGGCGCTTATCAAACAGCTTGCAGACCAAGGACAGACCATGCTGATTGTTTCCCACAAGATGCATGTTGTGCGGAAGATTGCAGGTCATGTGGTTTTTATAGATGAAGGCTTGATGGTGGAAGAAGGTTCTCCTGAGGACATTTTTGTGCATCCCCAGTAAAGAACGGACTGTTCACTTTTTAAAGACCCTTACCGATGACTGGATTTACAAGATATACCCTTTGTCCTGAGAATCTGGTGTTTTCGTCGCCTTGTAAAGGGGATTACCCTATGAAACCGCTTAATTATTAAAGAAGGAACAAAGAAAAAATGGGGCTTGGCCTCGAAGTTTTTTATGTATCTGTAAGTCCCACAGGCTGCTCGTAGGTTGATTGGCCTCAAAGCAGGGTTAAGAAGAACCACGAACCCTACGAACCGGTCCGGTCGTACTTTGATAGCCGATAGCACGCGTGAAGGATAGGCCGATCATCCTACGAACCGCACGAACTGTTGCTGAGCCAACGGGGTGCTTGTACCTGACTTACCATACCCTTAGAATAAACCGCTCAAGATGAAACAACCAGATCCCTGCAGGGTGCCCTGTTCCGTTCGTGCTGGTTCGTGGGGTTCGTGTTTTTTGAATGACAGGGGTTTTAGTCTAAGCCAGGTACTAG
>JAIRLU010000009.1 GCA_031259215.1 Treponema sp.
GATCAATATGACTTATAAATCACCCAAAAATTTAACATCAGCAATTCCTTCCGGCTATGCGGGAAACCTTACGGACCGGCAAAATTGCGCCGCCGGCTATGGGGGGAAAGGCTTGAGAACAAGGTAGGCCCCATCACCTGAAGTACGACGTAATGCACAGGTATCCGAATACTTCGCGTTAATTCGTGTAATTCCCGGACCTGCTTCTCTCGACCGAACTCAGGTTTATATAATAGCGTTGTTCGGAGACCTCAGTTTCCGAACAACTTCCGCTTAAAAAACGATAAAAAACGTGGATTTTACTAAGAAGTCCACGTTTTTTGGGAGACTTGTTCGAGAACCAACCGGGTTCTCGAACAAGTCCAATAAAGATGGGCCCTTACTGTACCAGTAAACTCGCCAATGAGGGAATGGAGATAAAGTTCCCCAAGGCGCCCCCCAAAGAAGAGAGAAAAAAGACCAAAAGCGCCCGGGTGATGCGGTTCCGGTAAATTCCCTTGAGAGTGGTAACATCCTCGGAAAGGGTCTGGGTATCGGAAACCCGGGGTTTTCGGAGGGTCACTTGGGTAATCCCTGAAAAGAGCCCTACCCCGATGAAAGGGTTGATGGTCGCAATGGGAGCGCCAAAAAAAGACACCACCATAGAAAGGGGATGCCCCAGGGCGAGGAGGGTCCCTAAAGCGGCCAAAGAACCGTTGAGTATGACCCAACGCAAGAGCATGGTCAAGCTCACCCCTACGCCCGCCCTGAGGAACCCTACGATAATGAGGGCCACAATGAGGGCGGGTATGATCCACCCGGCCATCTTTGAGAAAACCTTCTGCCGAGGAATAGCCTCCAAGTCCGAGACATCCTCCCCTGCTTCTCCGGCAGCTATCTTTTCCAGATGGACCTTGACGCCCTGCATGTGCCCAGCTCCCACTACGGCTACCTGTTTCCCGATGCTCCCCTCCCTGCCACTGGTCCATATACGGGCTGCTAAGTAGCGATCCCGTTCATCAATAAGGGTCTCCTTCACCGGGGGCAGATAATCAGACAAGGCGGACATCATATCGTCCAGTTCGCTGCGGTTTTTAAGATTTTCAATCTCCGCTTCGCTTAATTGTTCGGTGGAAAAGGCACTGGATAAGAGCGAGGCCAAGAGTTTACATTTGTTCCAAAGTCCGCACCGGGCCCAGGCTCGGCGGAGGGTCAACTGTACTTCCCGGTCGCATAAGGCATAGGGGATACCCAAGGCAATGGCGGTTTCCACTGCGGTCTTCATTTCCTCACCTGGTTTAACGCCGAGTTCCGCTCCCATACGGCGCTGAAAACTGGATAACACCAGGTTAGCGATGAGGAGAAACCCCTTACCTTCCTTAAAAACCTTGACCACATCCAATTGTTCCCAGGTTTCCTTTTCGGTAATGGATTGGTACCTTCCTTTATCCAGTTCCACACAGACCATAGCAGGCCCCACTTCCTGGATTATCTGGCGTACTTCTTCAATACTGTCCCGGGAAACATGGGCGGTCCCAATAAGAATAATGACTCTATCCTGGAACTTGAGGGTCATACGGGTGTCGTTCATATCGTTCCTTTTTCCTTTTTCGGCTATACCGCTCTAGGGCTTATCGGTGATGGTAAGGTTCCGCTGTTCAAAGGCCCATTCATTCAAACGCCATTCAATGTTCTTGTTCTGGTTGAGTTTTTTCACCTGTATAAAATAGGTATCTGCCAGGGTTTTAATACCCTGGATATCATAGTAATTAGCCAGGTAGTAGAACATCTGGGCCTTGACATCCGGGTCTTTTTCCTTTTCCAGCCGCATCGCCACATCCACATCCCCGGAAAGATCGTGGTAAAGACGGAGCATAGACCATGCTGCAGCGTCCCGGGGGACCCCCCGCATGGCCTTTTGCAAAAATTGTTTCAACTCCGGATCCCTGGGTTTCCCTGCCCGCATCCAGTTCAGGGCTGCTAGAAGGGCATAGTTGGCTTCTTTGGGGGCCCGTTTATAGGCTTCAAGAAAAGCATCCCGGGCCGCTGCCCATTGGCCCGTTCTCATGCTGAGGATTCCCAGCCCTTCAAAGGCAAAGTAGTAATCCGGCTTGAGCCGTATAACGGCCCTATAGGCCTGTTCCGCTCCTGCATAATCCTGCAGATCATTCTTAATACCCGCAGTATACACATAGGCAAGAAAATTGTCTGGATCCAGTTTGATGGCCCGCTCATATTCTTCGAGGGACTCGGCTTTTTTGTCCAGATCCATCAGAACCGCACCCCGGTCCACTGCTACCCAGTAATCGGTGCCATCTAGGCGTTTGGCTACATCCAGATCCGCCAAGGCCCGGGCAAAAAACCGGCTGTTCCGGTACAGCCGGGCCCGCTCAACCCTCGGGCTAACCCAATCGGGAAACCGGGCTATGGCCTGGTTAAGCAGGGCTTCGGCCCGTTGGAAATCCTGGGTATAGCGGAAAACCTGGGCTCTCCCAACCAAAGCATCGCCGTTCTCTGGTTCCACGTCCAAGACCCGGTCGAAATAGGCAGCCCCGGTCCTCCAGGACCGACTCTGGAGACTCATGGTTCCCAGGGCTATGAGGGCTTGTACGTGGATAGGATCGATCTTAAGGATCCTTTCCAAGAGGATTCGTTGTTCCCGTTCCTTACCTACCGCGGCTTCAATGCTCGAAAGGACAAAAAGGGCTTCCGTATTAGCAGGCTCTGCGGCAACGACCTTTGCCACGATGACCCGGGCTTCCGCAGCCCGGCCTGCGGAATTCAAAATCGAGGCATATAAGAGTTGGAACGCGGAGGATTCCCGCTGGGCTGCAGGCAGGTTCTCAAACAGGGCAATGGCCCCAGTATAATCCTGAACCTGTAAACGCTCGGTAACCCCGGTGAGGATGGATTCGATATGGGACAGTTCACCGGTATCTGCAAAGGCCTCAGGGCAGGTATTCCCCAGAATCAATACCCCCAGCCATAGGATAACCATAAGGTTTTTTTTCAAAAGATTGTCTGTTACACACCCAACCTGAACAATGAAAGAAAAAAACCTCCTAGGGCGGGTTCTTCCCAAGCCTTTGGCATCAAGCCAAAAATCCGCCCCAGCCGAGTCTTGAAAAAGGCTCATAAATTTGTTATTTTTTCCATTAATCATGAAACTCCTCCCATACTATATAAACTTTTTAGTATATCGGCAAGTTGATAAGCGAATATATTAGGAGTATGATAAACTAAGATAAAGATGAAAAAGTCTATATTGCTACGGATGATGGGCCTCCTTCTCCTCTATGGAGCGGTTTTGTTGTTACTAGGAACCTTACAGTTTGCCCAAAAAGGAACTTTTACCCGGCAGGTAGGGAATCTAGTGGTAAGCGGGCGGTACCATTCTCCGAAGCACCTCCCGGCCAATACCAATCATTACCCCCTGGCAGGAGATCTGCTGATTTTCTTTGGGGGAATGCAATTCAGCATCACCAACCAGGATGATGGATTTGACGTGATACGGGCCGATGGAACCAAAGAGAGCATGCTTCCTGAAGCTATGACCATATCCGGGGAAACCCTAGCGGTCCAGTTGCCAGGTGAGACAGAACTCATTTTTTCTACCTATGATATGGGGGAAAAAACCGAGCTCCTGATACGTGCGGTCTTAGGGGAAGGTATCCTTGGATTGGAGCTTCCCTATAAACCGCTTAAGACCTCTCGAACCTATGATAGGGGGGATGGGCAATTCGAAGTGGTCGCGGATACAGGGGTAAGCTACGGGTTCAGTAGAACCTTGCTGGATTCAGAACGCCGGGTTTTGGTACTCCACCAAGAAACCCCCTTTATTTCTTACCAATCCACCCTAGAAGGTCAGACTTTTACCCTTCAAGACTTTATCATTACCCATGCTGAGGATAAACAGGCATATACTGAGTTCATACGCCGCTGGCGGGATCAGAGCTTTAATCTCTGGGGTAAAAGTATTGCTACCAGTAATAATGAAGATTTAGTGCTTGCCTATGGAGGAGAAGCGGTCAGCCGGGGAACCTATGGAAATGCCCTTGCCGCGGTTTCCTCTGCCTTTCTCAATGGAAACCGGAGGACCTACGAGTCCACGGTGTTTCTCGGTCAACTGGATCAAGGGCTCCGTTCTCTTGCCGCCTTTGAACGGGATACATCCAATCGTCTTTCCGGGATGCTCAGGGAGGAATCCCTGGAATTCTTAAAAGAACCCCATGTGGTTGAATACTTGGGGATCCGCGGGTACCTTACCTTACTTGAGCAGGGGGTGAAGATACTCAGTACGCTGAATCCAGTTACGGTTTCTCCGGATCTGCTCCCCGGAATTTTCGAAGGGTACATGGATTGGATGCGGTACCGTTCCATTACGGAAAAGATCGGGGTCCAGGAAAATCCCTTTCAACGGTTTATAGATCAGATGTATTTCATCATTTCCCAGAGTCTTAACAAGTCTCTGCAAGGAGTCTTTGTATTGTATGAGGGTACGGCGGATATGGAATTCAACTTACGCCTTGGGAAAGCCCTCATGGTATACGGGGAAAATACCGGCGCCATGGATTGGGCGGCTATAGGGCGTTCTCTCATTCTATCGGTCCTCTCCCTAGAGAATGAGGGAGGAACCGTTCCTGCAAGACTGCTCATTTCAGAAACCGGAACCATGAGCGAAGATACCGCTTCCCCACGACTCAGTTCTGCCCAGCTCTATCGCATCTTAAGTCCCGGTGAAAACTATCCCCGGGCGGTAAGCATTAGCAGCGGGACCAATGCGGTCTGGGCCTGGACCGGGGCTTCTGCCATCTCAGTAAACCAAGGAAATGCGATGCTGGACATTGCCGTATCATTTCCGGTAGATGAGACTCATTATATGCTGATTTGCGGCATATCCCGACCCAGCAGGCTTCAGATCTACGATATTGATTATCGAACCGCTCCGGACTTTGAACGGTATAATTCCTCTGGCTGGGCTTACTCTGCATCGGAGCAGACCTTGCTCCTTAAGATGCGACACCGGAACCAAGTAGAGCATATCAGGATATTTTACTGATTGGGGTATGAAGATAGGGCAAATAGGGTGAAACCACCACCTTAGATCTTCTGCCCCGAATTATTCCTATTCAGAGCCCCGGTAATTCCCTTCCGAACCGAATTAACGGGAGTTCGACAAAAAGAAAAAAGTCCGCCAGACTCAAGTCCCATTACGCAAAGTACTGCTCATGTATCCGAATAATTCGTGAACATGAGGGTGGACCCGTAGTATTCCATCGCACCTCGCGTTAGAAACCAATATCCCGGGGACTCGTGCCCGGTGATTGGGTCTGAACCTGAGGAGGAATACCCTTCTTCAAAAGCGGGTTATTCGTCAGGGCTACCAGCACATCCTCCAAAGTCTTGAGGGTTGTCCGCACGTCCCTAAGCAATCCCGCGGTTTCTCGCGGGAGGATATCCGAGGTTTTATCCAGGTTTCTCAGAATTTTTGAGACAGACTGGAGAGAAGCTTCAAGGCTTGCGTAGACCGAACCTGCATCCTGGGTATCAAGCACCCGGGAAACCAAGCCATCCGGTGCAACTACCTTATGGGAAAGGGTATCGACATTGGCGATTATCGGATGTAATACCTCTAAGATCTCCTGTACCTCAGCCATGACCGTATTTAGGTCTTGATTGACAGTTCCGGCTAAACCCTGAACTTGGGCGATGGTGGCTTCCAACTCCCCGAAGATACGGCCCAGGCTTGTGGTATCCGTACCCTTCAAGGCATCTCCCACAGTCAGGATAAGCCTATCCACATCTTCTAAAAGGACATTGATCCGATTGACCAGGAGGGTGATACTATCATCCTGGGTCTGAATAGCCGCGAGTCCGCTTTGGATAAGCTGTTTCCCTTCAGTGGAATGGATACTGGGAACCAACGCACCTTCGGTAAGCCGTTCCTGCCCCAATCCGGGATGGAAACGAAATTGGCTCCCCAACCCTATGGGACTTACGTTGATATCAACCAGGGAGCCGGTCTTGACCCGGTCGATATAGGCTTCATAGATGAAAAACACCACCTCCACCCGATCTCCCTCGGTGAGCCGGTAGGACCTTACATTCCCGATGGTAAATCCCTTGTACTGAACCGGCATATTACCGCTTAATCCTGCAGCAGTGTCAAAATAGGTTTTATACGTATAATCCTTGGTAAACCACCGTTGACTCCTACCGAGCATGAAAAGGACAAAAATCAGGGAAAAAAGCGCCACCATAATGAGGACACCCACTATTTGGTCGGCAAAACGGATCCTGAATTTCATGAAGCGATTCCCTTCTCGATATGCTGGGCAAGATACGCATCTGCAGCGATCTCTGCACCGGTGCGGGTGAGCGAAATCTGCCCTCCGAGGATCATTATAACCGTATCCGCCAGGATTTTAATAATACTTACATCATGACTTACAAAAATAACCGTAGCCCCTTGGGCCTTATGGGATTTCACTATATCCACAAGCCGCTGGGCAGCGTTCCCGTCCAGGGATTCGGTCCATTCATCTAAAAACAGCACCCGAGGCCGGCAAAGCATAGCCCGGGCAAAGGCGATAAGCTTTTGTTCCCCCATGGAAAGTTGAGCAGGCCGTATCATCAGGTCCTTTTTATATCCTACTTCGGATAGGACCTGCTGCATCCGTTTTTCCCGATCCGCCTTGGAGATCTGGGGAAAATGGATCCGCAGGGGAAGTTCTAAATTCTGATACAAATTCTGGTTTGCCCAGAGCGCTGAATCTTGAAAGACCATCGTACTTTGCCGGCGAAACTCCATGATCTGCCCCCGGTTCATAGCGGCCATATCCTGACCGCGAAAGCGGACCGTGCCGGCACTGGGAATCAAGAGTCCTGCGGCGAGTTTGAGGACCGTACTCTTGCCCCCTCCAGAGGGCCCCACCAGGGCAGTGGTTTTTCCTTCTAAAAACTGATGGGATATGCCCCGAATAAGCTCTTGCTGTTGGGTTGAAAACGACACCCCTTGTAATTCAATAATGGGCTTCACCATCCTGCTCCTTACTCGTACTCCACAATCTAAATCTACTGAGGCTTTTTCAACAAGTCAGATATTAGAGTTGTTCGGAAACCTCAGTTTCCGAACAAGTCCATTGAACGCCTCTACTGATATACATAACCCCAAAAGAGGAAAAGATACGGAAGGAACAGGAAACCCCCGGTATGGGTATATGATATGAAGAGATAGCGCATAATAGGATGCTCCTTTTCACCTGAGTGCCTTGATGCTTACATTTTTCCCTTATCTGACCGGTAGCTCTTTACCAGGTACTCGTATCCTATAATGAAAATGAATAATACAGGGCAGATAAGAGAATATCTATCACAATACACCCTGTAAAGGCAGAACTTACCGCTCGCAATCCTGCCACGGGAATCTCCGTACTTGCCCGTTCCACCGCAAATCCTTCAATGATCGCCACCGTGGATATGATCATCCCGAAACTGATGCTTTTGAGCAGAGAAATGAACAGATCCGCCAAGGTTAATATCTGCAGCAGGTTGTTGAAGTAAACCGATGCAGGCATCGGATTAAAAAGCTGGGTTACCAGGAAAGATCCCCCCAGGCCGAAAAGGGAAAAATAGCAATTGAGCAAAAGCATGGAGATGGTTACCCCCAGGAAACGAGGAACTGCCAGATGTTCAATGGGATCCACCCCCACGGAAATATAGGCTTCCACTTCGTGGGAAATGACCATACCAGCCATTTCCGTGGCAATGGCAGTAGCCGACCGGGCTGCAATAATAAAGGCCGCTAGGAGGGGCCCCAACTCCCGGGTAATGCAGGTAATGAGCAGGGAGTATATGAGCCGTTCTTGAGAAAAACCGGCTAAAAAAGGCATACCCATACCCATAACCGCCACGCCGATACCCACCGCCAGAAGGCTGGTTATCCCCAGGGCCTCTACACAGGTAAACAGGATCTGCATGATCAGGATCTTAAACGCCACTTGTCCGCGGACGATGAAATAGCCGGTACTCCGTACTATCTTGGTAAAAAAACCGAGGGTATACAAGGTATTATCTAAAATACGCATCAAAAAGGGTATGTTCACCGCCACGTTCTATTTCCCGCCCGCCCTGCTGGATATACGTTTCAGGAGAATCTTATTATACGGTATAAAACCAGGTCATGTAAAGCCTGGTGCTTCAGGATAACCAGGGAACAATTCTTTACAGGGAAAAAAGGATATGAGAAACGGGTTCCCCCTGTTCATGGACCTACAGATGATTTTTATAGAAGAAACGAGAGAGGCTAAAAATCTAGCTCCTAAAGTTTGCTCTAGATTGGGTTCTTGGGATTGATAGCTGCTCGCTTTTACCGGAAAGGTTCCAGGCGGATAACCGCGGAAGGTGAGAACCCATAGGTTCCCACCTTCCCAACCCTAAACAGGGTTTAGAAGTACCGCTTCAAGAGACCCTTGAATCCAGAACCATGACGGGCTTCGTCCCGGGCCATTTCGTGCACCGTGTCATGGATAGCATCGTAGCCCCGTTCTTTAGCTCGTTTTGCCAGGTCAGTTTTGCCTGCACAAGCGCCCTGTTCCGCCTCTACGCGAAGTTCCAGGTTTCGTTTGGTGCTGGTGGTGATGACTTCACCCAAGAGTTCCGCGAATTTTGCCGCATGTTCCGCTTCCTCAAAGGCGTAGCGCTTATAGGCTTCGGCAATTTCAGGATACCCTTCCCGATCTGCCACCCGGCTCATAGCGAGGTACATACCCACTTCAGAACATTCTCCGTTGAAATTGGCCCGCAGATCCGTGAGGATATCTTCCTCCACCCCTTTTGCAACCCCAACCACATGTTCCGCGGCATAGGCGCTTCCGGCAACCTGTTCTTTGAACTTGGATGCAGGGGCTTTACAGGTAGGACAGAATTCAGGAGCCTTATCCCCTTCGTGAACGTAACCACAGACGGTACACACAAATTTTTTCATACTTATACTCTCCATAATAAAGTAAGCTTTTATATACTAACAGCATGATGCTGTAGTTTTAAGGTATACATACACCGGGAACAGATCCCGTAAAACAGCGTTTTCTGGTAATTAATAGAAAATCTAAGGATACCCTGTTCCCGGTTGACCGGGAGCGGGATGCTCTCCGGTATTTCAAGATCGGGAAATTCGATTGAACCCAGTGAAAAATCACCGGGCAGATCAAACACCGCACCGCAACAGGTACAGATAAGATGCGGGTGAGCCGTAACAAAGCCGTCAAACCGTTCCTCTCCACCTACAACCCCTATCGACACTACCAAACCTTCCTCTCGGAATAGGTTGATATTACGGTATACCGTACCCAGGGAAAGGCCGGGAATAACAGGTTTTAATTGTTCGTACACCCACCGGGCGCTGGGGTGGGACTGAGTAGATCGGATCATCCGAAGAATCGCTTCTCGTTTCTTACTGTATTTTCTTTCTATACCCTTCATGTTCATATATTAAAACAATAATAATAACTGTTATTATTAATATACTATACTTACATGGATTTAGCAAGGGGAAAGATACAAAAATTGGTCCTTTGAGATACATTTCTTGGCGTATGATGAGGGAGTGCTTGTCTACTTGCAGGGCTATCACGCTCCAGGATATGATACGATGGTATTTTACGAGGAGTTTTATGCACAACCTACATCAGCAGCTCGCGGACTTAGGCATTGCCATCCCTGAGATCCTGCTGCCCCGACCCGATATGGATTTAGAAAAATGGGCGGTTATCGCCTGCGATCAGTTTACCCAAGATAGGGCATATTGGACCCGGGTAGCAGATGCGGTTGGACCGGCTCCTTCTACGCTGCACCTGATTTTTCCGGAAATTTATATTGAAGATCCTGGACGAGCAGAGCGGATTCGGAATATACATAAGGCCATGGACTCCTACCTAGCAAGGGGTATCTTCTCACTGCCGAAAAAGGGTTTGGTTTATCTGGAACGGAGTACTCCCTATCATCAGTGCAGACGGGGACTCATGCTTACTGTGGATCTGGAGCAGTACGACTGGAAAGCCCATGCCTGCTCCCTTATCAGGGCAACCGAGGGAACCATAGCAGAACGGCTGCCTCCCCGAATGGAGGTTCGCCGGGGAGCGGCTTTAGAGATCCCTCATGTGATCCTCCTCATAGATGATGAAGCGGATACTCTGCTTCCCGGTTTGGGAGCACAGGCAAAAAAGGCGGCCCCTCCTCTATATCATACCCCGCTGCAAGGGGGGGCTATTTCCGGTTGGTTGTTGGATCAGGAAAGCGCCTGGGCATATCTTGTGGAGGGTCTACAGGTGCTGGCCCGGAAAGCGCACAGTTGCTACGATAACCCAGAAGGGGATCCTTTCCTCTATGCTGTGGGAGATGGGAACCATTCCTTGGCAAGTGCCAAGGCAATATGGGAAGAATACAAGAGCGCCCATGCCGGGGAACCGGGACTCATGGCTCACCCTGCACGGTGGGCCCTGGTGGAGGTAGAAAACCTCTATGATCCGGGGATAGCCTTTGAGCCGATTCATCGCCTCATTTTTGGTGCAGACCTGGAGGCGGTCCTCCACCTGCTTGCCGGGCTTCCGGGCTTTACTAGCCGTCCAGTAGCACAACTGGAGGAACTGTCCGCCTTAGTGGGAGATGCAGGGGCCTTGCAAAGCCGGCTTGGCCTCATTGCCGGTACTGAGTTCGTTCTGGTAGAAGTCGAGGCATCAGGGCTTGTCACCGATTATCTCCAGCCTTTGGTGGATGCTTTTATTAAGGACACCGCGGGTACTTCCATTGATTATATTCACGGGGAAGCAGATCTATGCAAAAGCGCCCACCATTCAGGCAATGCTTCAGCGGGAATCCTCCTACCTCCGATTAAAAAGAGCGGCCTTTTCAAAACTGTGGCTAGCCGGGGTCCCCTTCCGCGGAAGAGTTTTTCCATGGGAGAAGCCATGGAAAAACGCTTTTATTTTGAATGTCGAAGGCTTTTTTGACTTGCAATAGCCAGTCTTTTTTGCTATATTAAAAATCAGTCTGGATGTCGAAAATATAAAATTCCATCCATTGCCGGCGTGGTGAAATGGCAGACACGGTAGACTCAAAATCTACTG
>JAIRLU010000055.1 GCA_031259215.1 Treponema sp.
CCCGGTTGGTTATCGAACAAGTCTCCAAAAAAATGTGGATTTCTTAATAAAATCCACATTTTTTATCGTTTTTTAAGCGGAAGTTGTTCGGAAACTGAGGTTTCCGAACAACTCTATTAATGCTTCAATAGCTAGAAATAATGGCAACAGCGGTATCCATGCCGTTGTAAAAACGTTTGGGGGATAGGTATGGATTATATTTCAAATATGAAAGGCAAACTGAGGATCGGTATCTTAATAGGGGATATAGAAAAACTGAAGAATTGGGAATACAGGATACTTAAAGGTATCATTGAACACCCCAATTTGGAACTGTGTCTATTTATTAGAGACGGACGGAAACAAATACATTCCCTTAAAAACCGACTCAAAAGAAATTTGCTGACCACTAAAATATTTGCTAATGTATTATACACGCTTCAAATGAAAATAGAATCGTTTGTATTCAAATCAAAACAAACCGTTGATACTAAAGAAATTATCAATAAAATCAAAAACACGGAAACAGTCTATCTTAGTCCCGTAAGAAAAGGATTTTTAGATATTTTTTCAAAAGAGGACTCTGACAAAATAAAGTCTTACGGACTTGATATAATACTGAGACACGAATTTAACATTATCCGGGGAGATATTTTGAACTCAGCTCGTTATGGTATTTGGAGTTATCATCATGCCGATAATGCGATAAATCGAGGCGGCCCAGCCGGATTTTGGGAAATAGTAAACAACGAGCCTTACTGTGGTGTAACCCTTCAGCAATTAACGCCTGAACTTGATGGCGGGCTTGTGATAGACAAAGCATGGTTCAACTGGCATTGGTCATTCTTTAAAAACAACAATGACCTTCTTGAAAAATCCGTTGTTTTGTTATTCAAGAATATCAATAAACTGTTAAACTATAGTAAAATAGATACAAAAAAGTCGTTAACCTATTACAACAGGCTTTATAAAAAGCCGACCATAACCTATATATTGATATATATGTTTAGATTTTACTTTAAAGTATTCACTCATATATTCAACAAGATATTTCCATTAAGAAGATTAAGTTGTTGGACTTTGATTTTTGGAAAAGGTAAATTTATTGAATCGACACTTTTCAGAACAAATCCTGTATCCATGCCTCGAAACGTGTTTTGGGCGGATCCATTTATATACGAATACGATAACCAGCTTTATGTATTTTTTGAGAATTATTCATATAAAACAAAAAAGGGAAAAATATCGGTTGGTAAAGTTGCCGAATGCACACGGGACAGATATTCCGTTGTTGATGTGCAGGATATACTTGATTTTGATTACCATGTATCGTATCCTCAGATTATTGAGGAAGATGGTGAATTATTTTTGATACCTGAAACGTATCAAAGTAAAAGGCTTGAAGTGTATCGTTGTGTTCAATTTCCTTGTAAATGGGAACTCTACTCGACGGCATTTGATGGTGAAGAAGTTGTTGACACAACATATTTTAGTGATGGAAATGGTGATAGGTGGCTTTTGTTAAATAAAGGTTGGACACATGAAGCGGAATTGCATATATATAAAATCGACAATTTAAAACTTGAAAAAGTCATCGCCCATAGATCAAATCCCGTTCTTATTGATTGCAGAAAGGCGAGGAACGGTGGGATGATATTTAAATATGAAAATGAATATTACCGTCCCAGTCAAATTAACACACACGGAATTTATGGCAAAGGGCTTCAAATAAGCAAAATCAAGAAACTTACCCTTGATATCTTTGAAGATGAACCTGTTATCGCAATAGAACCTCATTTTACAAAAGGTTTAATGGGCATACATCATTTGCATCAGTTGGAAAATAATTTTGTTTTTGATGTATGCTACAATAAATTATGAACAGGAAAGCAGCGTAAATAAAGTCTGCCCGCATCTGGGGGTTTGTAATGTGAGGAGTGGGTCTCAAAAAAAATTCCCTCACTCCTTCTTCGCGCATGAACCATTACCAGTAGTCCCCATTTTCTCGGCAGGGTGAAATATGGACAAAACCCTCGATTTCCTATAGTATGTTATATGATGGCTATCAAAAAATACCGAATCCGGTACAAGGAAAAGTCCTGGAAGCGCACGGTTATACAGCTTGCCCTGCTTGCAGGCGCGGCCCTTTGTATCATTGCCGGTATAGTCCGGGGTGATACGGCAGGGGTATTCAGAAAAGCGGTTTTTGTCTGTCTGGAGTGTATGGGCATTGGGTAAACGTAAGCTGATTCAAGGTCTGTCCCTGCTCCTCTGCAATGGGGATATCCCCCAGTTCAAGACCGGTTCCCTGTCCAAAAGTCCCCTGAAAAACACCTGCGTCCCTGGGCTTAACTGCTATTCCTGCCCGGGGGCAATCGCGGCTTGTCCTGTGGGAGCGCTCCAAAACGCCCTTGCCGAAGGACGAATTCCCTTTTTTGTTACCGGCCTCCTCTTACTCTTCGGCATCCTCCTTGGCCGGGGGGTGTGCGGTTTCCTCTGTCCTTTCGGCTTCATCCAGGAGCTTTTATACAAAATACCCGGACCAAAAGTGCGGAAAAATGCCCTCACCCGGAAGCTCTCGGGGTGTAAATACGCCATCCTTGCCCTGTTGGTCATCGGCCTGCCGGGGGCCTTCTTTTTCATCGAAGGGTATGGGGTGCCTTTTTTCTGTGAATTGGTGTGTCCTGCAGGAACCTTGGAAGCGGGCATTCCCCTGGTGATAGCGAACCAGGCCCTGCGGGACCTCATAGGAGGCCTCTTTTTCTGGAAGGTGGCCCTCCTTATCAGTATCCTTGCCCTTTCGGTAGGGTTGTTCCGGTTTTTCTGCCGCTTCCTCTGTCCCTTGGGCGCGCTGTACGGCCTTTTTAACCGGTATGCCCTGCTGGGCATAACGCTTGATGAGGCAGCTTGTACCCATTGCGGGACCTGCGCTAAAAAGTGTAAAATGGATACCCATAGGGTAAATGACCGGGAATGTATCCGCTGTGGTGCATGTATGCAGGATTGTCCGGCACAGGCAATTACCTATACTATTGCAAAAAAGGGAGAAGGAGAGCTAAATGAGCTATAAAAAAAGCTTATGTACGGGTATCATGCTGCTTTTGAGCGCAGCCCTTTCGGTTCAGGGAGCGGAATTGGCGGTGGGTAAACCAGCTCCGGATTTTACCTTTACCTCGGCTGAGGGTAAACCCATGAAATTGTCCTCTTACCGGGGAAAGCCTGTGGCCCTGCATTTCTGGGCCACCTGGTGCGGTCCTTGCATCCGGGAACTGCCCCTTATTTCCGCGCTTACCACCACAAAGACCCAGGATCTGACGGTACTGGCGGTAAATTGCGCGGAGACGGAAGGGGAGGTTGCTAATTTTCTGGGACGCACCAAGGTTACCCTTAATGTGGTGATGGACCAGGATTACCGGATTTCTCAGCTCTACCGTATAAACGCCATCCCCCAGACCTATCTCATTGACGAGGCAGGGATTATCCAGTCGATCCGAATCGGCGCATATAGCCGGGCGGAACTTAATCGAGATGTTTCTGCCCTGCTGAAGAGGTAAGTAACGTGAATTCCGCCAAAATAAAAAAGAGCCCTCCGAATCCAGGCCGCAATCACCCGAATAATTTGTGAACATGCGCGTTTATTCCCGGACCCTTTCAGGTTATTGCGGTTTTTTCATCAACAAAACCTCAACCTTTGAAAAGCCGCTGCTTTAAGGCCGTTTTTTCCGACTAAAAAGCGGGGCAAAATACTTTTCCATGGTCACCCGTTTTATGAGTTGTTTCAGGATAATCCGGTACAGCACAAAGGATAGGGCAATGGAACCTATAAAGATCAGCGGAAGCCCCCAGGCTTGGACTGGCTCAGGAAGCAGGGGCACAAGAAGCCGGGCATATATGAAGAGCAGCACGATAAAACACAGGACCATAACCAATACATTAAGGACCGTTGCTCCCAGGATAAAAAGCAGGGTATTCATTTTTTTACTCAATGAGCAGCCTCCTTGTTAGATGATTTCATCTGAACTGATTTTGGGCTTATGAGGCTGGATATCAAGAGGATAATACCACAAACTACCACACTGGCATCGGCAATATTAAAGGTCGGCCACCGCTCCATCCCAAAGATTCCATAGAATTTAACGCTGATAAAATCTACTACCCCATCAGGCCGGAAGATCCGATCCAGGATATTGCCGATTCCTCCTCCCATGATCCCCGCGAAAAGCCAGCGCTGGAAATTGGAAAATTCCTTGGACATAATGTAATACCCCAACAAAAAACCCAACACGATAATGGGAAGCACGATGAACAACAGGGGCCGCAGGGAGTCCGGCAGATTATGGCCCAGACTAAAAGCAATGGCCTTATTACGTACATGGATAATCCAAAGGAGGTCGTTACCGAATACGTCTAGGATCCGGCTGTCGGACCAGTGTTTAACAATAAATCCCTTAACCAGTTGATCTAAAAGAATGATAACTCCGCTCAGCAGGAAAGGCACAACCTTGGCTTTGGCGTTGTGAACGATCACCTATACATCTCCTCTTATAACCCGGTAGGAAGGTCAATAAATTCCGTATCTATATGCAGTTGCACGGCGCACTGTTCCATGATTTTCCGAACTCCCCACACTTCGGTAGCATAATGCCCCCCAGCAATCAGGTTGAGCTGCCCTTCCAAGGCATCATGATACACTTGATGGGAATGTTCTCCGGTAACAAACAGATCAAGCCCCTCGGCAATCGCCTGGAGGGTTTCTTTGGCAGCCCCTCCGGAGATCACCCCGCAGGTTTGACTCTGCTCTTTGCCAAAGGGATATACTCCCAAGGGCGGTCTATCCATGAAACTGATCCGGTGTACAGCTTCTTCGATGGTCAAAGCAGGCTTGAGGGTGCCTTTGTACCCTATTTTGCGGCCATGATACCAGCCGAAAGGCTCAGGGTTTACCATCCCTAACCGTTCTGCCAAGACCCCATTATTTCCCCATTGGGGGTGTTCGTCCAGCGGCAGATGTACCGCATAGAGGGCGAGGTTGTGGTCCGTAAGGAACTGTATGCGGGCTCTTAGGGGCCCCTGGATCCGCAGCGGCGCGCCCCAGAAAAGCCCATGATGGACAAAAAGCATCCCTGCCCCGGCTGCGGCGGCTCGTTTAAAAGTTTCCAGGCATGCATCCACGGCAAAGGCGATTTTTCCCAGTTCTGATCCGTCATTATCCACCTGAATCCCGTTCAAGGAAACGTCTATAGTGCTGAATCCCTCAATATCCAGGAGGCTCCTGAAAAAATCATCTAATGTACTCGTGGTCATGGAAGTAATCATGGAGATAGTATATACCCAAAATCAGGTAAATTCCAAGCCCCGCCGGTTTCAAAATGCACGGTTCCTCCCAGCCCTTTGCGCCGGGATAAGGCCACCGGGGATCTAAAGGGATCCGGCGGAGCGTTTTCTAAGAGCAGGCTGGCAAAATTGGTCATGATCGACGCGGTCCCTTCGATAAAGGTGTCATATTTCCATGGGGTCTGCTTATTCCCTGATATGCACGCTGAGTACAGAGGATACTTGGCAGGACAATCAGAATAATCCAAGGGGCCTGCGCCATCTACCGCAGCCAAGACCACCGGAGTATCGGTTTGTAATATCTGGAGCACCGGTCCATACAGGCGATTCCGCTTCTGGGAATCATTTACCCTATCCGAGGCCATAAACAGGGTGGGAACCTGGGGCCGAATCAGGGCTTTGACCTGGAGCGGCTGCCCCGGTTCGTCGGCCTGATAGGCAGACCACAGGGGGCTCTCCACCAGGATAAGCCCTTTCACCTCAGGATTGGCCGCCCGCCATTCCGGGGAAGCTCCCAGTAGTGCCAGAGCGGATCCTCCCACATCGTAGCCCGTTAAAAAGAGGGTGTTCCGTTCCGCCCCAGATTCCGGGAAATCCCGATACAGATCCTGCTTGATATAGGCAAGCAGAAAGCGTATATCCTCCATCCGTTCAGCTTCTAAGGCTCGGCCCCAGAGATTCGCCGCTTTTGTGGCGTTTCCCTGGGCAAAAGCCTGGAGGATCCGGAACTGCTCTCGCACCGGGGGGCTGTACCGCTTTCCATCGGATCCCCAAGCGGGAAAATCAAAGCCCTCCCGGGAAAAACTCAAAACCGTAAACCCCTGATCCCGGAGCTGCTCACATACCTGATCCACCATGCCTACCGAACCAAATACCGGAGGAACCAGGAGCATAAGAGGCCGTACCGGTGCACCTTGGGTATCTGGATCCACAGGGCCATAGAGCCGCAGGAATAATGCCGCATTCCGCGCTTCATCCTGGATCGTGCGGGTCTCCACCCCGGGAAGAATCAAACGAGTATCTTTTCGAGGGGAGAAATACAGGGCCACTAGAGCGGTGAGTATAAGCACCCCCAGATATACCGGGGTAAAGCCCTGGCGGGGGATCTTATCCCGGTCCCACCAGCCCAGGTGATCCAGCAATACCGGGACATGACGGATCGTCAGGAACACCGTCCACAAGAGCAGGGGAACACACTCAGGCCGAAATCCATAGGCAGGAAACAAACCCACGCCTATAGCCAAAGCCACCAGGGGGAACCAGACTAAGCCGTCCTGGGACTGTAAGACTCTGCTATAGGGCCGGATTGCCGGCAGTACCAGAAACAAGACCAGCAGCACTTCAGGAATGCGTATGTTTTCCTGCATAAACCCGCTCCTTTACACGGAGCGATTCGAAGTAGTACGAAAGATTAATCCTTCTCCTTGGGTATCCGCGATAAGGGTATCTCCTTCCTTTATTTTTCCCGCAATAATAGCCTTGGCCAGGGGGTTTTCCAGTTCACTCTGGATGACCCGTTTCAAAGGCCGGGCCCCAAAGAGGGGATCATAACCCCGTTCCGCTAGAAGGTCCTTGGCTCCGGGGGTAAGGGTAAGGGCTATTTTCCGTTCCCCGAGCCGTCCAGTAAGGTACGTGAGTTGGATCGCCAGGATGCTGCGGATCTCCTCTTTGCCTAAGCGCTTAAAGATCACCTGTTCGTCAATACGGTTGAGGAATTCCGGTCTGAACCGCTGCTTTAAAAGTTCGCTTACCGCCCCTTCAATATCCTCATGCCGTTTTGCTTCCAGGATCAGGTCTGATCCGAGGTTGCTGGTCATGATGATGATCACATTCTTGAAGTCCACTACCCGACCTTGGCCATCGGTAAGCCTCCCATCATCCAAGAGCTGGAGAAACAGGTTGAACACCTCAGGATGGGCCTTTTCAATTTCATCGAAGAGGATCACACTGTAAGGCCGCCGCCGGACTGCCTCGGTCAACTGCCCCCCCTGTTCATACCCCACATACCCCGGAGGCGCGCCAATGAGGCGGCTCACCGCGTGTTTCTCCCCGTATTCGCTCATATCGATCCGGGTGAGCGCCTTCTCATCGTTAAAGAGAAAATCCGCCAAGGTTTTGGCCAACTCGGTTTTACCCACTCCCGTAGGACCGAGAAACAAAAACGAACCCAAGGGACGGCTTGCATCGGAAAGACCCGCCTTGTTCCGCCGGATGGCATCGGCTACGGCCGCTACGGCCGCTTCTTGGCCTACCACCCGGGCAGCCAAGACCTTTTCCAAATCCAGATATTTCTGTAATTCCCCGGAAAGCATCTTGGAAACGGGAATCCCGGTCCAGGCAGAAACCACCTGGGCAATATCCTCCTCCCGGACTTCTTCCCGGAGTAAGGCGGGCTTTTCCTCACCCCGCCGGGTTTCCAGGTGGTTCGTCAGACGGCTGAGCTTTTTCTGGGCATCCGGGATGAGACCGTGCTTGTACTCTGCTGCTTTAGTGAGGTTCCCATCCCGTTCATACCGGGTTTCTTCTCTTTTAAGTTCTTCTATATACTGTTTTATGTCCCGGACCTGCTGGATATCCTGTTTTTCCCGGTCCCACCGGGCCTGCATGGCGTCTCGCTCCGCGGTAAGGTCAGCGATTTCCTGGTCCAGTTTTCCCAGCCGTTCCCGGGAAGCCCCGTCCTCTTCTTTGCTCAGGGCCTGCTTTTCTATGGAAAGCTGCAAGAGCTTCCGTTCCAGTTTATCCAGTTCCGTAGGACGGCTGTCCAATTCCATTTTGAGCCGGCTCGCGGCCTCATCAACCAGGTCGATGGCCTTGTCCGGCAGGAAACGACTGGTGATGTACCGGTCCGAAAGGCGGGCCGCGGCTACCAAGGCCTCGTCTTTAATGCGGACCCCGTGATGTACTTCGTACCGTTCTTTGAGGCCCCGGAGTATGGCGATGGTATTCTCCGCCGAAGGCTCCGGAGTATAAACCTGTTGAAAGCGCCGTTCCAGGGCAGGATCCTTCTCGATGTATTTACGGTATTCATCCAGGGTAGTGGCCCCAATACAGCGGAGTTCCCCCCGGGCAAGGGCAGGCTTGAGGAGATTAGAGGCGTCGGTGGCCCCTTCCGCGGCTCCGGCTCCCACCAGCGTGTGGAGTTCATCAATAAATAGGATGATCTTTCCATCAGAGCCTTGAATCTCATGGATCACCGCCTTGAGGCGGTCTTCAAATTCCCCTCGGAATTTTGCTCCCGCCACCAGGGCCCCCAGATCCAGGGAGAGGAGCCGTTTTCCCTTGAGCCCATCCGGGACATCTCCTGCCATGATGCGCCGGGCCAGCCCTTCGGCAATGGCGGTTTTCCCCACCCCAGGCTCACCGATAAGGACCGGGTTGTTCTTGGTTCGCCGAGAAAGGACCTGCATGACCCGGCGGATTTCCTCGTCCCGACCAATCACGGGATCCAGCTTTTCCTGTCGTGCCAAGGCGGTGAGGTCCCGGCAATATTTATCCAGGACCTGGTACTTATCTTCAGGGTTTTGATCGGTGATCCGGGTATTCCCCCGGACCTGTTTCAGCGCGGCCAGGATCCCCTGCTTGGTGATCCCCGCTTTTCGCAAGGCATCCCCGGTTCTCCCCTCGCTTAGCGCCAAAGCCACGAGTATATGTTCGGTGGATACGTACTCGTCTTTGAGGGAGGCGGCTTCGGTCTCTGCTTTGGCCAGGACCTTGGAGGCAGCAGAAGAAAGATACAACTGAGCCGCAGCGCCGTAGATCTTGGGGGTTTCTGCGGTGAGGGCTTCGGTATGAGCGATAAGTTGAGCCGGATCCGCGCCGATGCGTTCGATAAGGGGAAGCACGATCCCCTCTTCCTGCTGCAAAAGGGCAAGGAGTACATGCTCAGGCTCAACCTGGGCATGATCCGCCTTTTGTGCGAAGGCGAAGGCCTCGTTGAGGGCTTCCTGGGCTTTAATGGTTAACTTTTCGGCATTCATACCTAAACAATAAAAAAATTACTTCCCTTTGACAATAGGA
>JAIRLU010000069.1 GCA_031259215.1 Treponema sp.
CTGGGCGTTGCGGAGGTAGAGGGCCTTTAGCCCCGTCAGAGGGTTGTCCAAAAAGTAAGGGCAGCCGCCTGTTTTGTAGACACACCTTGCCTGAGGCATGGTAAAATTCCCCCATGAGCACAGGCAAAAGCAACAAGATACCCTATAAGCCCTACGAACCCGGGCAGGCATACTTCATGCCCCCGGTGCGGATGAACTGATCCCGGCGAACTACCTGTAGGGCTGGTCAACGAAGTACGAGACGATATGGAGCAGGAGAAACAGGATACAGGAAACCCGAGCAGTTTGTTGCGCTTCGCGCATATAACGCAAACTGCCATCGAACCAAAGGTTCGCAGCAGCCCAAAAATCGGGGGATGTGTGGCAGAAAATAACGCAAAACCTACAAATGCAACAGGCTGCTAGTGGACTATTCCCGATCATTGGACTTGTTCAATAACCCGGTTGGTTATCGAACAAGTCTTGCAAAATGCTCCGCATTTTGCTGTTTTTTAAGCGGAAGTTGTTCAGAAACTTCAGTTTCTGAACAACTCTATTCTTCTATTTCCCGGTATACCCGTTTTTGGGGGGAGGGGGCATTTTGACATTTGGAATATTAAGCCATAAACCGATAACCGTCCCCCAGATAGTTTGTATGTGCAGCGGATTAGCGGGGATAGGCTTCTGAAGGCGGCTGTGGACAGGCAGCCATTTACCCGCCAATACGGATACAAGGAATATCGCCACCAAAAGGCTTGAAACAAGCGAAATTCCAATGGTAAAAAGTAGATCCTGTACCAAAAGGCCGATGATCTCCAGCCGGTCTTTGAGAAGCCAGACAGGGAAGAATACGCAAATTGTGGTAATGGTGGACGCGATAATCGACGACATAAGCGCTTCCCCGGCAAGGATCGCCGCAATGGCCGGCGTTTCTCCTTTCTCACGGAATTTCGTAACGTCCTCCAGCACCACGATGGACGAATCGACGATCATGCCTAAGCCGAGGATAAGCCCCGCCAGGGTCATCATGGTGATCGTGATATGGGCAAGGAACGAGTTCGAGGATCATGGCGCGGATCTGGGTTGTCTCATCCTGGATAATATCAAGGCTTAATCCCTGGGGCAGGATTTTTCGTATCCCGTCAAGCCTCTGGTACACCTGTTCTGCAACCTGGACGGTATTCGTCCCGCTCTGCTTTATGATGGAGAGGTACACCCCGGGCTCACCGTTGATATACGCCGCAGACCCTTCCTCTGCGTAGTCCAGCACCGCGTCCCCCCTGTCCCCCAAGCGAATGTCCGCGCCGTTTACCTGGGCAACTACGGTATTGGCAATGGCGGCGACGCTGTCATATTCACCGGAGGTTTTTATCGAATACTCCACGATCCCTTCTTCAATGGAACCCGCGCCGAGCTGTACATTCTGCGCGGCAAGGGCACCGGCTATTTCACTTACCATTACCCGTAGGCTTCAAGACGGTTTGGGGATACCGAGACCCGCACCAGTTCATTTTTCACTTCAATATAAGGTAGTGGAATCGCCGCCGTGTTTAGGAGAAATGTAACTACGAACCACACGAACAAAAGCTGCAATTGCAAGGTAAAAGTTCGTGTCCATTCGTGAGGTTTGTGGTTATGTATCCACAATCCAAAGATAGAATGAAAAGGTAAATCAGGTTTTAAGAGAGGGTAAACATTTGGTAAACTTTCTCATTTTTCCCCATTTTGCAGATCTGTCCGATTTATTGACCCTTTTGGGACTATCCGATGGGGGAAGTGGGGGCGGTCTATTCCCAGATAATCCGCTCGACCTATAAAAAAATCAGTCTGATTAAAGCAGGAACCATACCTGTTCCGTATATAGTACAGCATGGAGGAGCCGGTATGGGGTAATGCGTTATGTCCAGGCCGCTTTTCCATGACCCGTGCATTAGGAAATGCCGGACCTTTTATTGTATGTGGGAACAGTATGAATAACCTCAATTCAATTTTAATCGAAGGTAATCTGGTCAAAGACCCCATTTTCCGTTCTACTCCCAAGGGAACGCCTGTGTGTACCTTTAGTCTTGCCTCCAACCGGATCTATAAAAAAGAGTCTGGTCTGGAAGAGGAAGTGAGTTTTTTCAACGTAGAGACCTGGGCGAAACTGGCGGAAAGCTGTTATAACCTGGGACATAAGGGTCGAGGAGTCCGGATAGTGGGCCGTCTAAAACAGGATCGATGGAATGACCCGGATGGGAAAGCTCACTCCAAAGTTACCATTGTGGCAGAACACGTGGAATTCCGGCCGGAATTTAGAAAGGAGGAAGACCATGCTGTATTTAAAGCACGGGTCATGGCTGAGGAAGCCCAGGGGAAATACCCTGAGGTAGAGAATTATGAATCCATACAGTTTTAAATGCGGACTTTAGTCCCTATGCGTTTACCTAAGAGAACGTGTCCGCTCATGCACGCTCATTTTCGTGCATTAAACAGGTAGATTGTGATAATTTGTTTAATTCGCGGACCTTTTAATCTAAGTAAACGCATATAGACGTTAGTCCGGTAGATTTTTTTCCTTTTTACTCATGGGTAGACTTCCTTGGCTATCTTGTCCTGTTCCAAGGTACTTCTAATGGAGGGGTAACTGCGTACCTCCTGGAGGGTCAAGTCAAAGAGTTTAATCAGCGGGTCGATTTCTATGCGTACCCGTTTCAGAAAGGAAAGGTCTGTTGCTGAAGGACGGCGGCCCCCTGCTCCAGCACATTCAGGAAAATGCGCCCAAAGGTAATCACCCTCGTCCAGCAAGACCTCAAGGATTTCAGGATCCTGGGAACTGGTTCCGATGAGTATATCCCGGAGCAGCATCAGGGCATCTCGTTCCCGGCAGATGAAGGCGTCTACTGCGGCGGCTATGGGGGCCTCCCACTTATGCCGGAGTTTGAGAACCCTGGTGGATCCCCTGGGGAGACCCTTCCCCAATACCGCTAAGGCCTCTTCCAAGGATAGGCTCCGAAGTCCTAAGGGCAAGCCCAAGCCGATAATATCATGGATCCGGGGGTCTTGGGCAAATTCCTGTTCAAAGAGGTCCCGATAGGTCTTCATCGCAGGATCGGTTCGTTGGGATAGTCCTGCTTTTGAACGGGCCACCCCAGTACCGGGCCGGAATGCCGCTTCAGCCATGAGGATGCTCTTAAAACGGGTTTGCCTCTGCAATCCTTCTCGGTGCCCTGGTGTGGATCGGGCATGAAATCTATCCACGGTAAAGGCAAAATCCAGACCTCCGATGATGATAGGCCCTGTGGAAAGCCGCCGGGCGAGGGCTACTGCGGTAAGTCCCACCGAACCCAGGGGCGGAAAGGTTTCCGGGAGCAGCCCGGCTGATGCAAGCCGCTTGAACAGGCGAAGCCTGGTCCAGGGAGTGGCAAAGAGCCAGGGATGGCCGCCAAGGACTTCCCGGGTAGCAGGAAGCGCGGAAAGATCCATGGCAAGAGGAATTTCCCAGGAACCCATACCGATGAAGTCCCGGAGGTTCCAATGCTGACTTTCCAGGGCGACTACCAGATCCGGTTTGATGTTCCAGTCTTTTAAGGGCTGCAGACAGGTATCCACCCCGATTATCTTGAAGGGTCGAGCATTTTCCGCGAGGGCTGCGCCCCAGCAGCGATGCAGCCCTTCCAAGACCCCATCCAGGGAAGGACCTGCCCCGAGCACCAACACAGGCGAGGCCCCCAAGATACTGTCCCGGAGAGCAGATGTTTGAGGAACGAGCGCCAGGTTACGGATGGCATTCCGAATATACCGCCGGCCCATCTTCACTAGGGTCATGGCGTTACCCCAATCAATGGCAATATCCCGGCGAAGCGCGTCCGCCAGATTGGCATACTGCTCCTCGTATAACTGCCAGCCTCCAGACAAACGAAGGATTTCTATACGGCGGAACCGACGGCTTCCCCAGGTGTTCTGTACCCATCCGCAGAGCTGGGCAGGATCACCGGAACCGCTGACTAGACCCAAGGCAGGATTTTTTTTCAGTAAGTCTTCCATAGCTTTACGGGATAAGGCTCGGAGCTTTTCATCAAGCTCCACGCAGAGGAGGGCCGAATCAGGGCTTACATGGTTCAGCAGCCACTCAATACCATACCCATACAAGGGAGAAGGGCAAAAGTAGAGGATCCCTCCTCCTAGAGGAACTGCTTTAGCAACCCGTTCCCCTTGGGCGATGGGGTCTATAAGGGAAAGGAGGGTCTTTCCTTTATAAAAAACCGAAAATCCCCGGCGAGCTTTACACTGCCGGGGCGGTTCATCGGACATGACGAGTTTTTCTCAATCTAAGGGCTGGATATACTTAAAATAGGCGTCAAAGAAGCGGTCATCCAGTTTTTTATTAGTGAGAAAATAGTCCCGTAGGTTCTGATTAATAAAGGAACTCATCCAATACGAGGCATAGGCGGTCTCTATATACTCCCCGTTGGTTTCATCTTCAGGGATCTCTTCCGAGGGGTATAAGACGACTACGGTATTGCCGATTACCAAGGGCTGAGAGGGGGTGTTTAAGGGGGTGGAAAAGGCGGTCTGCCAAAAATGTTCATTTAATCCAGCTCCGCTCAATTCAGGCACCGAGAACGAAGAAAGGCTGGTAAAGATCGGCACATCGCCATAATTGAGGGACAGCGGACCAAAGGTACGTTCCAAAAGCCCTTTTTGGATGAGGGCGTCAGCGAAACTACTTTCCGTAACTGCGGTTCTAAAGGCTTCCGCTTCGGTTATAAAGTAGTCCTCCACCCGGCCCCGTTCAAACTCCATGATATAGGTACGGATTTTTTCCAATAACGCCCCGTCCCCGGTATCTGCAGGATAGGGGGTCTCTTCAGCCCTGAAAAAAGCCCAGCCTGTACTAACTTTCACCACAGGGCTTAGGTCGCCCTTGGCCAGGTGGATAAGGGATTCCCGGGCCTGTTCATCCGGCACCTCTGAGGTAAGCTCATAGGCCATTTTAACCCCCATATCCCCCCCTCGTTCAGCATAGGTATCCTGGGAATAGGTCTGGGCAGCATCCTCAAAGGTACTGGTCCCGTCGGTAATCGTGCTGAGGATCTGCTGGGCTTCCCGTTCATTAGAAGTGATGGTGATACGGGACAGATGGGTAACCCGGAAAAGCGCCTCCTCGGCCGCGGCATAGGCGATGAGTTCCGTATCAGGATAGCCCCGTAACGGAAGGACCGCCATAGCAAAACTCCGCTTGGGAGAAGCCATAGCACGGATAAAGGCCTTTTCTTGGGAAGGTATCCTGAGTTCCTCTATATCCCTCTCGTAATACTCTTTGGCGAGGCTGTCTTGCACCTGCCGCCACAGGGCCATCCGGGATGTGCTATCCAGGGCCCGGTATTTGGAGGTGGAAAACCGGCCGTTTTCCTGGAATTGGGGGAGCTGGGCCACTTCCCGGTCCACTACCTCTGGGGGGACCTTATAGCCTGCCTGGTTCATCTCATCCAGTATTGCGGTATGGATGACCGTTTCTTCAAAGGCCTCCCGCCAAATCTGGTAACTGGCCAGTTGATAATTGGTATCCGTCGTTGACGATTGCCGGTATCGGGCTATCATTTCTCGGATCTGGGAGAAGTAATTCCCCGGTACATAGGTCAGGGGAATCTTGTTATAGGAACCAAAGCTGAGATCCACCGAAGCCCCGGTACTTGGCACGATAGCAGGAACAAACACGAAGGCCACAATAACGATAACCAACACAACGATGGTCCCGATGAAAAGGAAGGGATGGGTCTTAAAGCGGCGTATAAGGTCGGCTGCAGGGGAATCATCTGAAGCGCCTACCGTTTTTTTGACTTTTGAAGCCATGAAGTTTCATACCTCTACAAATAATGGACTTGATACAGAACCTTTTTCAAAACGCGGTTTTTTGAAGATATGACCTTTTGAAAAAGCCCCTCTATACATAGGACTCAATTACCATACCTGATCCAGGGGAAATCGTCAATGCGTCTAGCGGTGAAACCCAGGGTATCGGCGTTTAAAAGTATATCTCTTTATATAATAAGGATTTACGCATATACCTGCATAGTATCCGCGGGAATCTATTTCATTACTATACAAGGAATTCAAAAAGTAAAC
>JAIRLU010000117.1 GCA_031259215.1 Treponema sp.
GGCAAACCAGGCGGAGCTTGAGGCGCTACGCATACAACTGGCTGGACTTGAAACGCAAATAGACGACCTGAAACAAGAGGCGCAGTACTGGAAAGATAAGTCCTGGGCCCGGCGGGATGTGGCGGATACCGCCCTGCAAGCCGCTTATGGGGAACGCTCAGCCTTGTGGGAGCGGATACACGAGGCCGAAGCAGGGGCCTACCAGCTGGTGGAGGTGGAGACGATTTTCACCTATGTGGCCGGGCTCTTCCCCATTAAGAAGAACCTGCTTGAGTTTATTCTGTTCTGCATACCCGCGGTATTCTACGACCTGCTGGCTGTATTGGCCCTTAATACGGCGTTGTGTACAGTCAGAAGGAGGATGAAATGAAACGTACTAGGTATCCGGCATGTCCATTTTGTGATGGGCATGCGGTCCTTGATACCCTAAACCGGGTCGATGGAACGCCGGATGCGTACCGGATGCAGTGCCATGACTGCGGTGCGGCTACCCGGTGGTGTACTACCGAAGCAGCAGCCCAGGGTGCATGGAGTATCCGGGCGGCCGCCGTGAAAGCCAAGGCAAAGAAGGACCCATGAGAAGCTATAGCGCTATCGCTCAATGGTATGGGACCATTTATGAGGTGGGGAAAGGACTATCTGATAGGCAGTATGGACGTACCTTGCGGTACGTCCATGAATATATCTATAATGGGAGTGGATTGAATTTTGATGCACCGCTGTCAAAGGTTGAATGGAAGACCATTGCGCTGGTAAATATGAGTAACCCGGAGGTGCCGAGCCCCGAAGGGCCCCTGAGAAGCTACAGTGCTATCGCTCAATGGTATGGGACCATTTATGAGGTGGGGAAAGGACTATCTGATAGGCGGTACGGCCGTATCTTGCGGTATGTCCATGAGTATGTCCATAAGGGGGTTAAACCAAATGCTGATGAGCCGCTGTCAAAGGTTGAATGGAAAACCCTTGCGCTGGTCATTCCTCCGGGTAAACCGGAGGAGGATAGCCACGAAACGCTTCCTAACCCGAAACCCCGGAGAAAAATCGGTGCTCCCTTTGGGAACAAAAACAGGAATGGCGGAAACAATTCTGAATCAATTCCCGAATCAATTGAAATCAATTCTGAATCAATTCCTGAATCAATTGAAATCAACATGCATGATCATTTACATTTACATGTACATGATCATGTAGCTGGAATTTTGGAAAATCTCAACATCGCATCCCAAAAATTGGGCTTTTCTATCCAAAATCCACGCTCCCTCATCAAAAAATTCTCGAAATCCGATATTAATCCTCAATGGCTCTCATCCCCATCCTTTAATTTCTTTGATTTTACGGTCTTCTGGTTCAAAACCCATAGTGAATTTGCTAAAAAATCACGCGATGATCTGCGAAACCTGTTTATTACCGCCACATCCTGGGATGATTTGCGCAAGGAATATCCCATTTGGCGCGAAAAACAGGAACAGGAAGCCTTGAATCGGCAAAAAAAGCTACAAAAAAAAGCAATCCGTGAAACTTATCCTCCAGTTTGCCCGCAATGTAGCGCACTTATGCAGGGCAATACCTGCCCAAATTGCAAAGGGTTTTACTCATTTAACGAAGCAACTATGAAGTATGTGTTTAACCCGACCTTACAGTTTGATGGCATTACCCACCAGTTTATGAGGATTTTGGAGGAAAAACATACCCAACAAGCCGCAACAAGCGATCCTTCCGAAAAAGTTGCTTCCGGGTAATAATGCAGCGCCTGCGGGTAAAACCACCGGAGACTATATGCGTATACTAGAAGCAAAGGAGTTCCCATGACCACAGCAAACCAGGATAGTTACATGCAGGATAGCCAAGGGCGGCTCGTCCCCATCTCGTTGGTATCTGATATTGACAAATTGCGGGATCAGACGGTACGGCGCATTGCCGATGAAGTGATGCGGATGAAGGCACTGCTGGGGGAATTCAAACAGCGCGTCCGGGAAGACATCTATACCTTTGCGGACCTCTCGGCCAGTCGATACGGCAAGGCCTGGGGAGGCAAAAAAGGAAACATCACACTGACCTCTTATGACGGTAAGTACCGGCTTATCGTAGCGGTGGACGATACCCTCGCCTTTGATGAACGGCTCCAGATTGCTCAGCAGATCATCACCGAGTGCTTGGATAAGTGGAGTTCTGACGCCCGGCCTGAGATCAAGATGCTGGTGAACGATGCCTTCCAGGTAGATAAGGCGGGAAAAATCAACACCGCCCGGGTGCTGGGGTTGCGCCGGCTTGAGATCCATGACCCTGACTGGCAAAAAGCAATGCAGGCTATAACCGAAAGCATCCAGATAGCTGGGAGCAAACGGCACATCCGGTTTTATGAACGGGATGAACAGGGACAATACATGCCCATATCCCTTGATGGAGCCGCCCTGTAGGAAGCGACCCTCCAAAGCCCACCGCCTCTTGTTCCCCACCAAGACTATATCTATGTGAAGAAATATCTGTGTAAAAGCCCGGGATGTTCTGCCTTGGTGGATACCCGGGGGTATTGTACTGCCCACCAAAGACCCCACGGGAAACCCTTTGCAAGCGCAGTACGGAGCAATGGAGCGCTGTATCAGAGCCCCCGGTGGAGAAAACTGAGGCAAGCGGTATTGCAAGAGCAGCCCGTTTGTTATCGCTGCGGTATAGGTAAGGATGAGGCACGCCTTGAGGTTCATCATCTCGTACCTCCCCGGGGTAATGAGGATCGGTTCTATGAGCGGTCCAATGTGGTAGCCCTCTGTCAAGCCTGCCATCGGGTGATAACCCAACGGGAAATAGGGGATCGGCATGGGCACCCGTGAAACCCGGGCAGATAATGAGCGCTATGACCGGTTACAGGACGCGTATCTGGAGCGGGGAGATGCAGGGCTGCTGGTCGAGATGTACCAGGTAGCTAAACATGTGGCCCACCATTACCTCCTGAAGTATTGCCGGAATAAGAAGCTCCATCTTGAGGTTCCCGATCTTGCCCACGATGCGGCCATGTATATCATTGAACAATACCTTAAACCCAAGGTTTTCCGGGTACAGCGGTTATCGGCCTATATATACTTTGGGGTGATAAAGGTCTTGTATCGGGATTACAAAAAAGGCGTCTCGGTTATTTCATACGATGAATGGTTAAAGGATGCCAGTTCATAGACCGGTAGGGGGTATGGGATAGTAATACTATCTTCATAGTAACCACACCCCGGAGTTTTTAGTACCATTTGCCGGCAAATAATTTTTTTGAGTAGCAGGACATCATGGCAGGAGTAAAAGGCCAAAGCGGTGGCCACAACAAGAAACCGCTTGAAGTCCATAAGCGGAACGGAACCTACCGGGAAGATAGGCACGGTTCAAATGCTGAAATGGTTCTCACCGATTATTTGGAGGTTCCCCAAGAAATCCCAGAACCTAATCTCAAAGATCCAGCCTGCAAGGAGCAGTATTATTCGCTTGTTAAGCTGTTGGTACGGTTAAACCTGATAACCAAAACGGACTTCCCGGAAATCGAAATGATGTACGATGCGTTGCAGAAATACAAAGAAGTATCAGCGAAGTTAGCCCAGGTTGATATACTCACTGCTATTGATATCTATAGGAAATTGGCTGCACTGCAATTAAAGTACCAGGATAGATTCAGCAAGATAGGAAGCCGCTATTGCTTAAGCCCTGCGGTGCGGAGCAGGATGACCATTGCTGCACTGAATATACAAAAAGAAGTTGACCAGCAGAATGAATCCATTGTGCAGAGATGGAAGCGAGGTAAGAAAACATGAAGACGAATCATCTTAAAGAGGTGGAAGGGTACTGCAAGCATATAACCAAGGGTGTGCTCTGTTCTGGGAGGTATACCAGCAAGGCGATTGAGCGGTTCCTGCATGACTTGAAACGGCAAAAAGACCCGGATTTTCCCTATGAGTTCCGGCCCGCTCTAGCGGAAGATGTGATAGATTTTGCGGAGAGCTTATATATTCCCGATATGGGCAAATCCTTAACCCTGCTCCCATGGATGAAGTTCATATATTACAATCTGTACGGCTGGGTCTCCAAACAGGATAATGGGAAGCGGCGGTTTAGAAGTGGATATATCGAGGTGGCAAGGAAAAACAGTAAGACTACAAGCCTCTTGTTCCCTATCATTCTTACCGACTTTTTCACCACCCCCAGTGCGGAAGCCTATTTTGTGCTCCATGACGGCGCCCAGGCGGAGAAATCCTTCCGGGAATTACGCAGTATCGTCCAGGCCAATCCTGCGGTTAAGGAAGGGGTGGAAGAGACCAAATCCACCATGACCTATGGTAGTTCCCGGATTGCCTTTTTCAGCAGTGAGAGCGGGGGTATTGATTCTTACAAGAATTCCTGTTCCGTGGTGGATGAGTTTCACGCCTACGAACATGACCGGGTCATTACCGCGTTCAGGTATGGTGGCCGTTCCCGGAAGAACAGCCTGGTATTAATCATCACCTCCGCAGGACTTACCATAGCAGGCCCTGGTTATGCCGAGAACGAGAAGGCTCGTAAAATCTTAAACGGCCTTTTGACCGATGAAACCTATTTCACAGTCATCTATGCGTATGACGAAGGGGACGATTGGAAAGACCCCCGCTTATTGCTTAAGGCAAATCCGTCTCTGGGGGTTATTATACCCCAGGAAATCCTTGAGAATGATCTCACCGATGCGTTACTGACCCCGTCGCACCAGTCGGATTTTAAGTCAAAAACCTGTGGGATATGGACCAATGACGTCAGTTCGTGGATACCCTTATCGCGCTGGGATACGGAAATCCGGAATCGAACCGCGGAGGTTCCGGGGAACCCGGTAGGGTACGGCGCCTTGGACCTCTCCTCCATCAATGACTTTACCGTCTATACCTTGTGTTTCTATGCTGAGGGCCTCTATTGGTTCCGGCATAAGTTTTACATACCCCTGGACCAGGTACAGGAGAAGTACCTCCATGAAAATATCCATATCCGAACCTGGATTGACCAGGGGATTGTCCAGGCCATCCCCGGGCCAACCATAGATTATGAGTTCATCTATCGGGATATTGCAGCGGATAGTAAGCCATATCAGATCCAAGAGATTGCCTATGACCCGTGGATGAGCGCCACGCTCATTGATACCCTGGCAGAGCAGTTTCCTCATATCACCTTGACCGAGTTCAATCAGAACTTGAGCTCCATGACCAATCCCACCAAAGAATATGAGCGGCTTATCATGGAGGATCGCATCGTAGACCCGAATCCGGTGATGCCGTGGATGGTGGGGAATGCGGTGATAAAACCCGATGCCAATAACAACTACAAGCCCCTTAAAGCCTATAAGAGTTCGACCAACCGGATTGACGGGGTGATTACGTCGATCATGTCCCTGAGCCGGTGCATGGCTCAGGAGGCGGGGCGTGGGGGGGCACATTTCGATGATGTCCTTGCCCTGTTCACCCTGTTCTCCTAAGGACTATAGCAGTATGGGATTATTTGATGTTTTCAATCGGAAAAAACAGCGTCTTGATAGACTGTTCCGGATATTCTCCAGCACCAGCGATACCTATACTGGACAGGATGCAACCTCCTTTGCCGCGGTCGATTTAATATGCAGTTCCTTTGCGTCCTTGTCTGGAGCATTCTACAGCCGGGAAAGCCGGCAGGCAATCCAGGAATATCCCCTCTACGACATACTCCAAGAGCCTAATGCGGACGAAACCAAGTTTGAGTTGTTCTACCAATGTGCCAAGGATTATATAAACGGGAATTGTTATCTGTACCAGTATCGGCTGAACGGGGAACTGGCAGCTTTGATACGGTTTAATCCCGCAGCGGTACTGGTGAAACGGGATCCGGTGAGCTACCAAAAGCAGTACTCCTATAACGGGGAGACCTATACCGGAGCAGAGGTACTGCACATCCCCAGTAGATGGGGATATGACGGGCTTAAGGGCATGTCCCTCTTTGATGAATGCCGGGCTATTCTCAGTGCTTCCAGGGAATTGGATCAGTATAGCACCAAATCCTTTACCAATTCCATCGGTAACCGGTTGCTCATTGATATCTCGAAGGAAATACCCAATGCCACCAAAGAGCAACTGCAACAATACCGAGATTTTTTTCTCCAGACCTATGCTTCCCTTAAGAATGCGGGGGTGCCTCTGGTGAAATCCGGGAAGATTGAATACTCCACGATTCAAACCGATTTCAAGGATAACCGAGCCTCCCAGCTGGTGGAGAACCGGAAATTCCAGGAGCAAGAAGTGGCCAAACTCTTTGGGGTTCCCCTGGCACTGCTGACCGGAGCGGCGGCACTGCTGACCGGAGCGGAAACGCAGAACTTGGAAAGCCTGTACACCATCTTCATTGAAAACGCAATCCGGCCTCTGGCGACCTCATTCGAGCAAGCAATTAACAAATTAATTCCCCTTTGGGAGCGAGGACGGGTCTTTTTTGAGTACAATTACAACGGACTGTTAAAGACCAGTTTACAGGCCCGGGTAGATGCGTATATCAAGCAAATTGGCAGTGGTATTTTATCGGTGGATGAAGTGCGCAAGCGGGAGAATCTATCGGCAGTGGAGGCAGGAAATACCCATTTTGTCCCGGCTAACCTCATGCCCTTGACTAAGCGGGTCATTGATTCCTACATGGCCTCTGCAGCCTTGAAAGCACAGCAGCTTACGAATCCGTTACAAGACGGGGACCACGCTGCTCAAGGCGACGATAAGGGATAGCCATGAGCATCAAGAAAATATTAATCCGACGGGATACTACTGCAAACTTTGAGCGTTATAATCCGACCTTATCCACTGGAGAGTTCGGCATTGAGCTATGCCCTGATGGGAACCGAAAAGTAAAAATCGGGGACGGCTCTACAGCATGGAACGATTTAGGCTATGCCATAAACGATGCGGAATATACTGAACGCTTAGATCATATCCAGGAACAAGAGGAAGGACAAGACTTCCTGCTTGAAACGCTTAGGAAAGCCATATCCAATCTTGAACCCGCGGTAACCGCATTACAAGAAGCGAACACCGGGCAGGATACGAAGCTTGAGGGACTCATCGATCAGTATACCGAAACCATCCAGCGTCTGAGTGCCATTACTACAGCGGTTGCTAACCAGGGGAGTACCCTTAATACCTTGCTTGTCCAGATTGAGAGCTTAGTCCAAAACCAAGTTACCGACGAAACGATAAGCGCAATTATCCAAAGTATCGCTGCGTATGATGTAATAATCGCGAACCTCATGGAAATCCAAGCAACCCAAGGGGATACCCTTGGTACGCTTGAGGATATGCAAGCCTCCCAGAAACAGACCCTCCGTACTCTTGCCCAAGGGTGCACTGAGCTGCAAGATCAGATGCAAGGCATAGAGACTGCCATGAGCGTGGCGCATAACGGATTGCAACAGGTGCTGAACCAATACCGCATCGTGGCTGATACCGTAAACGAACTTATAGCTATCAAATCGTCCTTACCGGGTACTTTGGGGGCCATAGAGAATCGCATTACCAATCTTGCTCAGAGGGTTGAGGAAGAAGGTTCCGCAGGAAAAGCAAAAGACACTGAGCAGGACCAGCAGATTACCAGCATACAAGGTAGGATTAACCAGGAAAGCATTCATCGTATTGATGGGGACAGCGCTCAAGCCCAGGCGCTGGAGGCTGCGGTTGCCAGCCTGAACGAAGAGATTCAGGGGGAAACTGAGGCACGAACCGGAGACACTGCAACCTTGGATGCCAAAATTGATGAGGAGATAGAGGCGCGAACCGAGGAAACCGCGGCCTTGGATGCTAAAATTGATGCGGAGATTGAAGCGCGAACCGGGGAAACCACAGCCTTGGATGCCAAAATTGATGAGGAGATAGAAGCGCGAACCGAAGAAACCGCGGCCTTGGATGCTAAAATTGATACGGAGATAGAGGCGCGAACCGATACAGACACCGCGCTGCAAAATCACCTTGAGGCTACGGATAATCCTCACGAAGTAACCAAGGAACAGGTGGGACTTGACCAGGTGGATAATACCGCGGACAGCGCCAAACCGGTATCCACTGCCCAGGCCGCGGCTATAGCCGGAGCACTCACCGCATCCAACACCTACACCGATACCTTACTCGAAGTAAAAGTCGATAAAGAACCCGGTAAAGGACTCTCCCAGAATGATTTCACCAATGCTTACTTGAACATGCTCCAAGCCTTAGCGGGGGAACTCAAAGTATTCCACGATGGGATTGCCTATCACGCGGATGGATACGAGGATATTTTGGTTACTCGGTATATGCTGCGGTCTGATTTGTCTGTAACGAATAGCAGTATCGAAATCAGTTTTGACGGGGTGCAATTCCGGGTTGTTGCCACCAGTGCAACGAATCTCAGAACCGAAGTGTTATCCGCCGTGGCAGGTGAGACGGTAACCGCTACGATCCGGCGTAACTCATTCTACAATAGCAGCACCGAAGGCCAAACCATACAGAACCGGGTTTTGAATGATTCCCCCTATATCATCGACAGTACGATCTATGTGGACAGCAATGATTACTCCATTTACCAGATTTTCGTGGGTGGCCATTGGTGGGAGATAAACCTCTGGCCGGCCAACGGTAAATCAGTGGTGTTAATGTCCCTGGAACGGCGTTTGTAGAAAAGACTATATACCCAAGAGGAGTTCATGAAAGAGAAACGAAATATTGCGTTTAAGCGTATCGCCTTACGGTCTACGGAAAAAGAGGGAAAGAAACGTATCGAAGGACTGATACCTTATGATTCTGAATCCGTGCCCCTTTGGGGAACCATTGAAGTGATAGCTCCGGGGGCATTTAAGAACTGTTTGGAAGCGAAGACCGAAGTGCGGGCCCTGTGGAACCACAACGATTCGCATGTACTGGGAAGCACCAAGTCAGGGACGCTGGAATTGGAAGATACCCCTGAAGGGCTCTTGTGCCGTTGCGAGTTACCCCGAACCAGCTATGCCGATGACCTGTTTGAGGTGATAAGCCGAGGGGACGTTACCACCATGTCCTTCGGGTTTTATCCGGTCGTCTGGGAATCCGACAGCGGCAAGGTTCGGCGCTTACAAGAAATCGTCCTTGATGAAGTAAGTTTCGGCGTTACCTATCCCGCATATCCTGAAACCACCAGCGAAGCCCATACCCGGTCGCGCAAACTTATGAAACGGTCCATTGATGTAGAAGGAATCAATGCCCTCTTGGATAAGGAAACCCTCACCGATGAAGACAAGACCCGTATCAAGGAATTGATTGAGAGTTTACAAGGACTCATCGGAACCAGTGAAGCACCTCCTGGACCTCAAGAAACCGCATCCGAGACTCCCCCGGGACCGGAATCCCCCGAGACCGAGGAACTGGCATTACTGGAAACCGCCCTTGAAATGGAACTGTTAGACCTGAATGAACTTGCCCTTCAGGTCCAGAGCATTGAGGAGCAAGAACAAAAGGAGAAGGGACTATGAACAAAGACGAACAAGAACGGATGGTCGTGCTGCTTGAATTGCGGAATCTCCACGAACAGGTCAAAGCCGGAAACATCAGAGCCGCGGATGCGAAGAGCCGCTTGGCCCTGTTACGGGCCAAGAAGGGGGAAATAGAGAAGCGGATGGCCTTGGCCAAGGTTAAGCCCGCCGATGAGGTTCGGGCTTCGTTTGCAGAGGTAAAGAAAGCCCTGATCGAGAAACGGGCGATTACCCTCAACGGAACCGGGTTTATCAATCAAGTGCGGGAAATAGCTAAAGAAGTACAGGCTCGGACACCTATCCTCCAAGGGGTCCGGTATTTCTATGGGCCGAATGCTCAGACCAATATCCCGGTATTGAGCCCTACGATTGCCACCCCGGGGAATTATGCCGAGGGGGCCACCGCAATTAGCGCGGATTCCCAGGCACAACTCATCGGTAAAACCATTACCCCCTATGCCTATGTGAGCTTGCTGCCCGTCAGTGCGGAGACCATCACCTTGGGGTCGGTGAATATCGAAAGTGAACTCCCGGTCATTTTCGGGGATGCCTTTGCCCAGGCATTTCACGGGGGCATCCTCACCGGGGATGGAACCGGGCGGAACTTCAAGGGGCTGTTTCCCGCAGTTCTTTCAAGCAACAAGATCGAATGTGCGGCTACCGGCGCGCCTAAGGTGGCGGATCTCGTGAAGCTGGCCCTGACCGTGCAGGACTTAACCGATGACTGCATCATAGTGATGAGCCCTGGGATCTACTCACAGATTATGGCCGATGCGACTACAGGAGTGGCAGACCTCTATAAGGAGGAACTCATCCGGACCAAGACCATTGAAGGGGTGAAAATTATCCTTACTTCCGGTGCGCCTGCTTCCATCACTGGGGGATCCCTCGTGGCAATAGCCGGACGCTTGATCGATTATGGGGTTGGACTTGCCAGTGAAATCACCATTGAACCAATCAAGAAGGTAGGGGATACGAATACCTATTTTCAGGCCACCGTATTTGCCAATGGAATCCCCATAGTTCCGAAGAACTTCTTCGGTTTAGCAACTAAATCAGTGGGGTAATTATGGGGACTAAGAAAGAGGTCCCTGTGACCGAGGAAACAGCAGCTCTGGGAACTAAGCAAGAAGCCCTTGAAGCTGAGAAACCAGAAACCCTAGTGAACGTGGTATTCAAAAATACCTATGTGGGAACCTTGGGGATTTTCTATAAAAAGAACCAGTACCGGATTCCTCAAAAAATCGCGGACCTGTTGAAGGACGATATAGAAAAAATAACAATCAGTGAGGCATAGATGAGGTACGTATCGGTTGAACTGTTTCAGCGGTATTGCGGGGTATGTGAAAATCCCGAACTGCTCAAGACCTATATTGACGCAGCCCAGAATATGGTCGCGGCATATCTGGGTTATGACCCGGAATATGTTCAATATACCACGGTAGTGTCGGGCAGTGGAACCGCTCAACTATCGCTGCAAGCAAAACCGATACAAGCAATCCTGGAAGTACTCATTGACGGGGAAGTAATACCCTCAGGCCAATTCAGTACCTGCAATGAATTCCTGTACCGTAAGCACGGGACGTTCCCCGAGGGGAGCCGGGTAATCGTTACCTATGGAGCCGGGTATAGTGCAGGCGACCATGAGGACAAGGGCGAGGCCGACGGGATTATTGACGGCGGGGATGCGGCTACAGTCTATGATGATACTGCGGAGGCCCTTGATGCAAGCGGCGCCCTGGTACTGACGCCCATGCCCTACATCATCAAACTGACCGTATTACGGATTGCCGCGCTGTTGCAAGCGGAGAGCGATAGTAATATCGGTATCACCTCAAAATCCTTCGCGGAGAGTGGAAGCAGGACGTTCATGAATTATACGAACTTCGACAAATACTTGCTGCCCATTGCGGGCTACAAACTGTTGGTGGTGTAATATGCAATACGACAATATCAACCTTGAAATCGTCGCCCATTTCTCGGACCTGGAAGATCGGCTTAACTGCATCAACCTGAATATGTCCCGTATGGTAAAGAAGATGACGGGAGCGGTGGGAAGGAAGATGCGCCGGGAGGCCCGGGATAGCCTTGTCCGCTCAGGAATTAAGCGAAGAACTGGTATGTTGCGGGATGCTATCACCCCCTATGCCTTCTCCGATTTCGGTATTGAACTGCGTTCCAAGAAATTCTATTCCTCATTCCTGGAACACGGGGTGCGGTTTAAGCATAAATCTGGAGGTATCCCTCCCCGCCCTTTTATGCAGCCGGTAGTGGATAAGTACTTCGGAAACAGCGGTCGTACCGGTTTAGCTCTATCCATCATGGAAGCGGAACTACAGAAACAACTTACGCTTATCTGGGAGAAACGGACTGGACAGAAATATGGAGGAGAGAACGGTACCGTATTGGATGCCCTCAAAGTCCGGAGCACACGATGATAGCTTTGGATTTTTTCACCCAACAGCAGGCCATCTTCGAGTACATCCGGGAACATTTTAAGGAGTACCTTGAAGCGCTTCCGGAACCGGACTACGTCCATGATTTTCCCGACCCGGATAAGTATAAACATGAAGGTACCCTGTTTGTGCAGTTTGGCCATTATGGGTTTCAGCGACTCACCAATGAATCGGAATCCATGACCATTACCCTCTCGGTGTACCTGGTGGTGCGGAATGCGGTTCCTGAAACCTTAAAGGAACGCCTGTTGAAGTATACCACCGCATTTTACCAAATGTTCGATGCATCGGCTCAGAACTTAGGGGGGATTGTGGATTACGGCACGATAGAATCCATCATCATCTATGAGTATGTGGAAGGAAGAAGGGATACCAAGGCAAGTGAAATCACCCTCCTCCTCACGGTGGAACTCTGACTATAGGGATAAAGGAGCACGTATGATATCAGGAAACAGCGTCATCGCCCAGGTGGGGAAAGAATCCACCTGGGGTACCGCAGCCACCATGCAGCGGCAAATCCGGTTTGCCAGCGAAGACTTTAAATACACCGCGGTCAAAAATCAGGAACCGGTCTTGACCGGCCGTATCGGTGCATCCCGTTACGACCTCATGGGTATCAGGGCAGAGGGCAGCCTGTCGCTCCTTGCCCGACCGGATGATCTGGGGATATTCCTCCTGGGGGCCTTGGGAACGGAAGCCGCCGTAAGCGGCGAAGGGGCTGCCAAGACCCATACCTTCAAGGCTATCGACAATAACCTAACGGCTCACCTCCCCGCCTTCACCTTTGCCCTGGACCGGAAGGTCAAGCTGTATACGTACACCGGCGGTAAAATCAATACCCTTTCCTTCAGCGCTGCTCCGGAGGATTACCTTACCCTGGATATAGAAGTGTTTGCCCGGGATGAAGCGGTGGCCAGCTCCGGTTTAACCCCCATAACACCCAGTTCCCTGAAAGCCTTTAAGTTCCACCAAGGGAAGGTCTACTTTGCCGGAAGTACCACGGCCTTTGGACACATCACCAATATTGGCTTTGATTACAACAACAACATGGAGAACAACATCCAGACTACCGGGACCGGTTTATACTATTACGAATTTGACCCCAACACTCGGGAGATAAGCATGGAACTGGAGATGCTCTATCTTCCAGAAGCGGAAACCTTCCGGCAATCCTGGTATAAAACCGACGATATCCTCAAGGTAAAACTGGAATTCAAAAGCGATGAGATCATAACCGGTTCAACTCCCTACTCATTGACCATTGAGGTACCTGCCTGCCAGGTTACGGAGTGTTCCGCATCGGTGGGTGGCTCTGAAGGGATACGGCAATCCGTATCCCTGGTCGGTATTGACAATGCCATCAATGATCTCATAACCGTAACCCTGGTAAACGGGGTAAGCGGCAAATATTAAGTAAGGAGCCATACATGAAGTTTAGTTGTGCCCGGGACAAGTATATTTTTACCACGAAAATATATCTTGATGATGAAGAAGAAGACTATGTGGAATTGCGGGAACCCAGCCTACAGGAGATGCAGAGTTTGGGGGGAGATAGCAAGCAGAATATAAAGACTTTGGAAGTATTATTCCCCAAGTGCTTGATTCGGCATAGTTTTGTGGATGATGATGGTGAATCCACCGATTCCAAGGCGGTGTACGATATGCTTAAAGAGAGCGCATCCTTATTCACCGAGATTATTGATACATGGTTTAAATCCATCCCTTTCAACTCACGCCTCAAGAAAGGATCGAAATAAGGCAGTGCGCCAAGCTGCTTTTTTGGGGCGTGAATCCTTTGAGGGAGGAAGAGACTCGGTGCCAGTATATGCGGTATAAAATCTTGTTTGATACGTTTCTCATAATCCGTGATGTACGATATGGTAACTTGCTGCACCTCCCCTTTGAAGGAGGAGCTGCGGAGCAGCCTGCCAAAACCATGGAAGGGATACTGCTTATCCAATCGGTATACCGGGAGAAGATTGAAGAAGAAAACAAGCGGCCGCTGCCAGGCATACGGCCGTACCGGAGAAAACATCGTGTACTGAGGAGAGGCTAATGGCATCCCTGGTCTATAAAATAACAGGTAAACATGATGACAAAGGCATAAAAGATGCGGAGAAATCCTTGGAATCATTAAAAACCAAGGTTGTGGAAGTCCAAAGCGCTTTCAATCGATTCAATGACACCTTTAAAAAGGTCAATGAATCGATACAAGGTTTTATAGGGATACAAATATTTAAGAAAGTTTTAGAAACTATTGGAGCATGCAATAAAGCATACTTAGAATTTTCTGAAAAGACAAACAGTGTTGAAGCATCTTTTCAGAAATATAATAGACAACTCAAAGAAATGGAAGGATTAACGAATGCGGTTAAAGTAAATATAGGTAAAATGTTCTCAGGAATATCAAGTAGCATATTAGATTGGGTTATCCCTAAATTGGAAGAAATAGCTGCTTGGGTAGAAAGAAGATCACAAGGTACCATGAGTGAGGAGGAAGTCAGAAACAAGTACAAAACTATGGAGGTTACCTATAAGCGGGCAAAAGAGAATATGACGATGGAGGTATCTAACAGTCCATACATACAAGAAAAACGGGCGCAAGGCATGCCGCAACATATTATTGACGAATTAATTAAGACCAAAGTTCTGGAGGAATTAATTGCAAGTGCGAAAGAACTTGAAGATGGAGAAATGAAACAACTGTTTACCCTGGGTTATGAAAAGTTTATCAAAAGTATCATTGATGGAATGGCCTCGGAGGGTAAAATAGCACGGGAATTTAATGTAGCATCCTATATACCCTCCGATGAACCTGATGAACCTAAACCGGCTAAAGAATTAAAACTTGGTAATTACAACAATTCAATTATTCCATTCGTATTGCCGCAGCCTGAGTATGATTATGATGTATGGGCGCACATGGACGAAGAATATATCAAATCAATGCACGATACAATAGATAAAATAACCGTTGATGCAACAAGTGGATTTGAGACTATCTCAAGCAGATTCGATAAACTATTGAAAGATGTAGATTCACAGTGGGGAAATACCTTAAAGGTTATCTTCAGTAATGCGACCGATGCCAGTAAAGATGCACAAGATAATATACAAATATATTCTAAACTCTTAGAAGACGCCACTGACCCTGATGTGGCTAAAAGATATTATGATGTGGTACAAGAAAATATACAAAAGATAACCGAGGCAACAGGCAAATTAACATATTCCATGAAGTCTCTTGAGTATGAAGCTAATGTTGCAGCAGCAAAAGAGAATATAAAAGATACTACTGAAGGATCCACAGAGATAGACGACGTAGTCAACGGCGCTATGACTGCCGGGCCTATGGGGGCATTGGCGGCAATTATCAGTCAAGTGGTGGGAATATTTTCCCAGATAGAAAATGTAGGGAAAGTGCTCAACCCATTTACCACCATCCTTGAACGGGTGGCGGCCATTCTCGAACCTCTCCTTAATGAATTGTTCGCGCCCTTTGTCATCATACTTGAATCAGTCGGAGATATTATCGGCAATATACTTGCCCCGGTATTTGAATGGCTTATCGCTTTATTACACCCTATCCTAAATGTAATCGTAACCATATTCGATATTTTGAAACCTCTCTTTACGTTATTTAATATGATTGCTACGATACTTATTACTACTAACCCTCGCTTGAATGTCTTCAGCATGGCTCTCAAAGTTATTGCAGATATAATCAAATTGGTCTATAACAAGATATTTGTCCCTGTGGGTAATGGGATTATCTGGATATTCACCCAAATCGAAAATGCCTTTGTCTGGCTCTATAATAAAATATCCGATGTGCTAAAAGGCATTACTTTTGGCATCGTCAATCTTGGCCATAAATCGGCGGCATCCTACGAAGACCGGAAACTCAGTGAAATATCCAATGAGCCTACTGATTACAGTACCGGTAATCAAAGCAATACAGGCAGTTCCATCGGATCCGCTTCATACACCGCTGCACGGGATGTAGTTATCAACATCTATTTTAATCATTCCTTCGTCAATGGAGATACGGAAGCAATAGCCATTATGATGAGAGATGAGATTTTACTGGCAGAGGCAAAGGGGTATTAAATGTATGTACAATTCTATTTACCTAATGCTATTACTACTACAACAGATTTTATAATTGACAGTTTCTCTTACACCGAAATATACTACAAAGACCTAAAACCCGCTGATAATAGCTGCCATATGAGGATACCTTTTAATGTGGATATGGCTAACACCCTCAAAATTAATAACAATAAACATATAAAAATACAGATAAAAAATGACGATAATACTAATCTCTTTACAGGGTACATACGAAGGACCTTTAATTTTGAGAAAACACAACGGAACCAACCAATTACCATCGAGATTGTAAGTCCTTCATATTTTCTAAAAAAGAAATTACAAGAAGAAATACTACTGTTCAATCAATCGGTTAGTACGATTATAACAACCTTATTACAACAAGCAAACTGTACCGATATCGGTAATTTCAGTATACAAAAAACAGTATCCTTTTTTAATGCTAAAAAAGGAGATGATATATATACTACGATTACAAACGTACTATTTGAATTCGGTTTCACCTTTGATTTTAATTCAGATGGTAACTTTGTAGTATACCCTCTCTTCAATCAACCAGGAACCATAACTCAATTCTTTAATGGCAACAATATTCGAGAACAAATAACCCAGTCGGTTGTAGAAGAAAAATACGACCGAATTGAGGCAGCATGGAAGAAAGGACAGTTTTTTACCCATACGAAAGTATTTGAGGATACTACCGGAAATAACGCAGCCCACCCCTATAGTAATATTCCGGTTAAACCTGGGGCCTATTATCTTGATACAGAATGGGTCTATCTTGGACTAGACAGCGAACTTGGAACAGTACGCTATATAAGTAATGTCGATTACCTCATCATACAATCAAACCAATCGATTAATACGAGGCTGGTAGTTGAGGGACAGAAGATAAAAGTAAGTATTCGTAATGTAAATAACGTAGTTGAATATATTACCCGATTTGAAGTGTACGCAGACGCATACATTGAGACCGAACCTGATAACACCACAAAAACAACAAATACCGGAGATAGTCTCCTCGAAGTGGATATAAAATATCTAACCAATGATACCGATATAAATAGCCTTATACAGAACTTAGAGAATTATTATCGGTATGTAGATTTTACGGTTGACTTAAAAAGTTATGCAAAGTATCCTCTGGGGAGTTTTGTATCTGTAACCGAATTGGGTATGGGAACCATTACCGGCAGAATTATCAGTAAAAAATATACCTTGATAAAACCTATAGAATATACCATTGAAGCAATCAGTGAGTTTGTCCCGGCGCCGGTTCCTGAGACTGAAAAGAAAGAACGGGAACCAATTATTATTACGGCTGATACGATTAAGGCCAAGAGTGTTATTGTCGAAACCATCGAGGTACAAGGTCAGACTATCATGAACAAAACGCCGGCAATCGCAGGAGAAGATGATCCCGGAGTACCGCCTGAAGAAAGCCCTGACAAAACACTGCTTGCTGAATCATCGGGAGAACTCACTGAAATATCGCTTACTAAAGGATGGTATTATGTTGAATTGCAGGGCGGAGGTGGCGGAAAAGCACCTAATTACGAAACTACCTCAGGATCAAATTACTATGGCAAGTATGGTGAATCAGGTGAGACTATTTTAACTTCATTTTTTTTACAATATGACGCCAAAGTAATATTAAAAGCAGGATCATCTGGAACAGGTGGATATACTATAGGGGTAAATGGTTCAACTGATCCAAGACCTATTAGAGGATCTAAAGGTTCACCGTCATACTTATTAGTACCGCAATATGGAGTTTGCCTATTTGTTGACGGCGGGAGAGAGGGGACTCAATATGCCGTAAATAAAACAGATATAGGTACGCCTCCATTAGCTAGTTATGCCCGGATATATAAGAAGAATGAATAAAGACTATATACAAGAGGAACGAACATGAATATCGGAATCGAATTGGTGGTATCCCTGGTTACCACCGCAGTGGGTATCGGAATCTCCTACGCAACGCTCAAAGTCAGAATTGACCACCTGGAAAAGAGCGATACGGAGTACGCCAGAAAAGAATATCTTTTGCAACTCCACCGGGAAAGCACCGACGAGCAAAAGCAGCTTGCAGAACGTATAGCCCACGAACAGGGGGTATGCGCGGAAATCCAAAAAGAACTGACCACCATACGGGAAGACCACGGTACCCGGATCGCACGAATTGAGGAGGCTATGGTGTCTATTAAACATAGCATGGCATCTATCGAAGCAAAACTAGATCGGCTCCTGCTCAGATGAAAAAGCATCTCGCTCTGCGGTTTATTCAAATCGCGTGGGTACTCGAGGTAATAACCTTGATACTCTATACCATGCTGGTTACCCCACTGCTTGATATTGAGAGGCTCACCGCCTGGAATGGTACCCTTATGGTGTGGGTAACGTTAATCGGGTCTCAAGGTGCAGCGGCCGGATTCGGGCCGCTTGCATCGGATCTTATAAAGCACAAGAAACAAGGAGAAGCATATGGGAATCAATCGAAGCATTGACGCCCTCCAGGAACCCCTGGCACACGCGGCGCGGCGGTTCCTCAGCCGTTGTAGCGAAGAACATATCCCGGTGGTAATCATCGAGACCAACCGTACCCAGGCGGTCCAGGATGCCTATTACGCCCAAGGCCGTAAGCCCATCGAGACGGTAAATGCCTTACGAAAAAAGGCCGGCCTGTACCTCATCAAGGAACGGGAGAATATCGTGGTAACCAAGGCACGGGTCTCAAACCACACCGGAGGCCGCGCCCTGGATATATGCCCAGAGATTGCCGGCAAACCCGGCTTTCCCTGGTGGACTGCTCC
>JAIRLU010000170.1 GCA_031259215.1 Treponema sp.
GCGAGGACCTTTTTGGTGAGGACCTTCCCTAATTGGACCCCTTCTTGGTCAAAGCTGTTGAGGTTCCATACCAGTCCTTGGAACATGACCTTGTTTTCAAAGTGGGCAAGGAGAGCCCCCAAGGCTTCAGGGGTAAGCCGCTTGCCGTAGATGAGGCTTGAGGGCCTCCCTCCGAGGAATACCTTGTTGCCATTGGGGTCGGCTTTTCCCTTGGCAAAGGCCACAATCTGAGCTGCTAGGTTTGCCTTGAGCTTGGTTTGACTCAAGGATCCGTCCACCGTAAGATCATCTCCCCGCTGACTTTCGATAAAGCCGATGAATTGCAGGGGAATCACATCCGTCCCTTGATGGAGGAGTTGATAAAAGGAATGTTGCCCGTTGGTTCCTGGCTCACCAAAAACCACAGGACCTGTGGCATACGCAAGGGGTTCCCCGTTCCGGTTCACCCCTTTACCGTTGGATTCCATGTCAAGCTGCTGCAAGTGGGCAGGGAAACGGGAAAGGGCTTGGCTATAGGGCAGGATCGCGGTGTAGGGATAGCCTTGGAAATTCCGTTCCCAGACCCCGATGAGGGCGTCCAGGAGGGCGGCGTTTTTGAGTATATTTGGTTCCAGGGCCAGGGTATCTGCTTCATGAGCCCCGGTGAGGATTGCCTGAAACACCTCTTTCCCAAAGGCCAGAGAAAGAACCACCCCACCCACCCCAGAGGTGGATGAGTATCGGCCGCCGATGAAATCATCAATATAAAAGGAATCCAGATAGGCTGGATTGCGAGCCAGGGGACTAGTTTCGCTGGTTACGGCCACCACGTGTTTACTGGAATCAAGTCCTGCTTTATGGAGCTTTGCTTTAATGAAAAGTTCATTGGCCAAGGTTTCCTGGGTGGTCCCACTTTTGGACACCAGCACAAAGATGGTCTGCTCTAAAACTACCGAAGCGGCAATCTGGGAGGCATCATCAGGGTCTACATTGGAGATGAATTTCGCCTGCAAACGCTGTTTTCCCGCGGCCCCAGCCCAATTCTCCAGGGCTAGGTACAAGGCCCGGGGACCCAAATCCGAACCGCCAATGCCGATCTGCACCACCGTGGTAAAGACTTTACCGGTGGAACCGCGTAGGGTACCGGTATGAACCGCATCGGCAAACGCGGAAAACCGTTCCTGTTCCTGCCGGTAAAAAGCGCCGATATCCTTCCCGTCGTGGATAACCGGCTTGCTAAGCTGCCCCCGAAGCAGGTGGTGCAGCACCTTCCGATGTTCCCCGGTGTTCATCACCTCCCCTTCCAGGATGGCTTGATATTTACCGATAAGCTCCTGCTCCTCTGCAAGGGCCTGGAGGGATTCTAGAACCGGCGTGTCCACCCCTTTGGCTGCCCATGAATAGGTTAACCCCGCGGCCATAGGAACCTGGCACTGATTCACCTGTGCGGCGGTGAGTAGCGAACCCAGGTTAACCTTGTTTCCCGGTGCTCCAAGACATGCTAATTGGTGATACCCCGCAGTCTTATCAAAATCCACATAACGCATCTTCCATCTCCTTATGATGAACCGATCCCGAGAACTCCTTATGACCTATGCAGCATACCGTGCAGGGCATGGTATGGGTGCCTGTGTTCTTAGGCTTCCAGTTCCGGGATGCTTTCTTTCATGCAGTTTATAAAATTTTCCCCACTTATCCCTTCCCGAAGACATACAAAGACCGTATTATCTCTACCCGCGATAGTCCCCAATACATCATCTAAGCCTAAGTTATCCACCGCTAAGGCTACAGAATCGGCATGACCGGAATAGGTCTTGATCACCACCATATTGCCGGACCATTCAATGGAAACATAGCCCCGCAGGAAATCATGGATATAGGTCCGTTCTGTTTCCTGCCGTTCATCATCTCCTGGCAGGGAATACACATACCCATTATGGCCATCGGATATTTTACCGACTTTGAGGAGTTTTAAGTCCCGTGAAAGGGTAGCTTGGGTAACGATAAATCCTTCTTTCTGCAAGTATCCTAACAGGATTTCCTGAGATTCAATCCGGTAGGTTTTTATCAATTTTCGGACAGCTTTTAAGCGGGCCAGTCGTTCTTTCACCCATATCTCCTGTACGAGTCGATAGACTCATACATTAGCAGAATAATATTATTAACTGTATAAATATACAATATCTTGGATTTTTTTACAAGTGGTTTTCTCTGACTTCCAGGGTCAGCGCATATAAAATGCTCTCTATTATTGGACTTGTTCGATAACCCGGTTGGTTATCGAACAAGTCTTGCAAAATGCTTCGCATGTTGCTGTTTTTTATCGGAATTTGTTCAAAAACTGAAGTTTTTGAACAACTCTATTCTACGAGGACTTACCCAATTTATATGCTCTGGCCCTGCCCTGGCTTCAAACTAACCGTATCCTATGGGCTAAACTTGACCCACAAAAATGGTAAGGGGTATTTGGAGAAACATTGGTTCGGAGATTGCTCGTTTCCCTGCAACCCTGGTAAAGCAAAATCCCAGGTCCATCCCTAGTATACTCTATGAGACCATTACGTTTGCTCAAACAAGGGGTATGGTACGAAATCCGCACCCGTATCAACAACCGGGAACCCCTGTTCCGTAACCCTCGGGCTTTGGGGCTGTTGGCCACGGTCTTCCATGAGACGAAAGGGCGGTTTGTTTTCGAGATTCGGGGGTTGCGTCTTGGGGATGACAGGCTTACGTTTTATATCAAGCCTGCGGAGGGCATGGAACTTCCGGTTATCATGAAATGGCTAAAACAGGTGTTTGCCCAGCGGTACAACCGTACCCAAGGGCGGGAAGGGCATATCTTGGGTCGCGGATACTCGAAGGGGAACC
>JAIRLU010000188.1 GCA_031259215.1 Treponema sp.
CTTCTTGATGATGTTATGGAGAGTATACTACATTAAAAGCATGAAAGGAACCGAAGGCCTCCTGTGGCAGCGCATCCGTAACAAACTGGAGGAAGGTGGTCGTTACTTTGTATTCTTGGGGACCATCGGACGTTGTTCCCTGAAAGGGCCGGTTCGTTTTTCCCGATGTCTTGCCGAAATAGAGCATTTAGGGGTCAATTCAGTACTGATTATCCTGCTTTCAGGAGGGGCCATTGGGATGATCTTTGCCCTGCAAATGGTGGCTCTCCTGCAACCCTTTCAGGCAGAGATAGGAACCGGTGCAGCCGTGGCTGTGGCCTTATCCAGGGAAATGGCCCCGGTGATCACCACCCTCATGCTCATTGCGAAAAATGGTTCTGCTATGGCTGCGGAACTGGGGACCATGCGGGTTACCGAACAGATCGATGCGCTTGAATCTATGGCTATAAACCCGGTTCAGTACCTGGTACTCCCCAAGGTCATCGCCTCTTTCCTGGTTTTCCCCCTCTTGACCCTCTTAGCGAATCTGGTGGGCGCCCTAGGAGCCTATATGGTTTCGATTTATTTGTTTGATATTGATGGAGCTAGTTATATTGATTATATGTTTAATTTCTTGAGCCCCCGGGATGTTTTTATGGGGCTTATCAAGGCTTTGGTGATGGGCTTTATCGTGGCAACCCTCTGCTGCTTTTACGGTCTCCATGCCGCTCCTGGGGCAAAAGGGGTGGGAGACAGCGCTACTAATGCAGTAGTGGTTTCTTCTACGGCTATCCTTGTGGCAGATTATCTACTCACCACGTTCATGTTGCGGTTTATATACGCATGACCTCGGATCTGCCCAGTAAGCCCATTATCCGAACCTGGAAACTGCATAAATCCTTTGGTTCTCATGAGGTATTAAAAGCGGTAAACCTGGAAATACCGGAAACTTCGATCTACGCCATCATCGGTCAAAGCGGGACCGGGAAAAGCGTCCTCTTTAAGACGATTATGGGTATGCTCCTCCCTGATGGGGGAAAGGTCTGGTTTAGAGATACGGAATTAAGCGCCCTCGCTCCTGATGCGTTGATGGCCATGCGGAAATCTTTCGGCTATGCCTTTCAAAATGCCGCGTTGTTCGACTCCATGACGGTGGAAGAAAATCTGGCCTTTCCCCTCAAAGAGGTACTCCGCCTTAAAGACCGGGAAGCAATCCACCAACGGGTAACCGAACTGCTTACCTGGATTGAACTGCCTGGTATCGGCTCGAGACGGCCCGATACCCTATCTGGGGGTATGCGAAAACGGGTAGGAGTCGCCCGGGCCTTGATCCTTCGCCCGGAAGTCCTGTTCTTTGATGAACCCACCACCGGCTTGGACCCGGTTTTATCTGAAACCATCAATAACCTGGTGGTCCGGGTCCGTCGGGAACTGGGCATTACCTGCGTCCTTATAACCCACGATATACCTGCGGCCTTCCGTATCGCGGATAAGATTGCCTTTCTGGATCAGGGTTCCATTATTGCCGAAGGAAGCCCTGCGGAGGTGGCCCGTTCGGACCATCCTTTGGTGCAAGCCTTTATCCGTATTTCCTTTGTAGAGAGAACCGCCGGGTCTATCCACGCTCCCCAGGAGTTGGGTTTATGAAGCGCTCCCAGTATGTTAAAGTAGCCCTCTTTTTCATCCTCTTAGGAACCGGTGGAGGAACTTATATTATCTTGTCTTCCGATGGCCTCAATCGGTTTAATACCACCCTGTATGAGCTTACCCTCCCGGATGCCACCGGGCTTTCGACCAGATCCAAGGTATACCTGGCAGGAGTTGCTGTGGGGAAGATCCATGCCATTACCCTGGTCGGCAATGAAGCCCACCTCCAGGTTGCTTTTCTCAAAGAAGTGGCAATTCGCAGTGATGCCACGATTGCCCGGAAAGCCTCCTCTATCCTCGGCACTTCCATCCTTACCTTGGAACCAGGAACCGAACAAGCCCCGATACTCCCTCCTGGGGGACAACTCAAGGCCAACCAGAACTCAGGAGATATGCAGGCCCTCATGGGTACGGTTCAAGACGTAGGCGGCCAGCTCTCCAGGATCCTGCAGGAAGTACAGGCCAATCACCTGGCGCTGTTTCAGGTTTCTCTTGAGACCTTTAATGCCCTCGCGCAGAAACTGGATCAGCGGGTCGATGGAGAACTGGATCAGATATCCCGGATCCTTGAATCCGCGGTCCTGATTGCCGCCCATACCGAACAACTGCTGGACGAGGGGGAAGGCGATATTCCGGCTTCTGCCGAGGAAATCCGCGGGGCCTTGGAAAATATCAGGGCCATCACCGGAGAAATCCGCAGTGGTACGGGAACCCTGGGACAGGTGATTTACGATGATCGCCTCTATCACGGGCTCCTTGCTACGGCCGCAAAAACCGAAGATACTGCCGTAAAGTTGGGGATGACCTTGGATACGGTCCGGGATCTGTCCATTACGGCTCATGGGGTGCTTGATCAGGCAGGAGAAATTGTGGACCGGGCTGCAGGATTGGGTATTCAGATAGATACTCAAGCCCGCTATGACGTGCTGGCGGAGCGGTTCCGGGCAGGCGCGTCCCTCCGCTTAGAACCAGCTTCAGGGGATCGCTGGTACCGTATAGGCGTACATAACGCTCCGGATGGCCTCAAATCCCGGACCATTAAGACCACCCTCGACCAGAATGGAAGCGTTACTTCGGAAGATATCACCGAAACCCGGTTTTCCTTTGCGGTGGATGTGGAGTTGGCCCGCCGTTTTGGTTTCTTCACCATCCGAGGAGGCTTGTTGGAAAATACCCCAGGATTCGGTGTTGATTTCCAAGCCCTGCGCTGGCTGAGCCTTTCCGGGGAGCTTTTTGACTTCAAAATCGGGGCTGCCCCTAATCTACGGGGAGTCTTGACCTGCTATCCCTTTTTTGACCCTCAGGCAAATAAACCCTGGAACTGGCTCTATATTCAGGGGGGTATCCATAACGCCCTCTATGAGAAGCGGGATTTCTTTGTAGGCGGGGGCCTGCGCTTTGCTGACCGGGAAGTAAAAGGTCTGGTAGGGCTTCTGCCTGCGATCAACTAAGTCCGGGAATGAATACTCAGATATCCGAATAAAAACGGCGCATAACAACGAATTAGTTGCGCTTCGAGAGTCCTAAACGAGGGTTGTCCAAAAAAGAAAGGGCAGCCCCTTTTTTGCTCGTAAAGATAAAAGTTATACCATACCGCCCTACAGCTAGGGGCAAAAGGTTCTCTCCTCGAACCTTTTAGGTAAACTGCTCCCTGCTGGAGGCAGGAACGAAGGGGCCTGCGCCACATCCCCCTACCGCCCCCTGCTATGCCCATCGCAGGTGTTAGATAAGACCTCGGGATTTGAGGAAGTCCCGGGCTGTTTCGGTGGGGTTTTCCTTTAAGACATCCACCCGGTAATTTAATTCCCTCATGGACTCATCATCCAGGATTTGGCGTAGTTTCAGCAACAGATTCTGCAGCTCCGGGTATTTTTCCGCAGTTTGCGCCCGAATAACCGGCGCCGCATAATAGGGCGGAAAAAAGTGCTGATCATCTTCCAGGACCAGGAGATCGTATTCAAGGAGCATGCCGTCGGTGGAAAACGCATCGGTAACCTGAATCTCGTCCTTGGCCATAGCCGTATACCGCAGGGTTCCATCGATCGCTTTTTCATCCTTGAAGGACATGGCATAGGTCTTTTTGAGGTTTGGAATGCCGTCGTTTCTATTCAGCACTTCAAAGGTGGCCCCTAATATAAGATCCTGGGATACCTTCGCCAAATCACTGTAGGTTTTAAGCCCGTATTTTTCAGCGGTATCCTTCCGTACCGATAAGGTATAGGTATTGTTAAATCCCAGAGATTCCAGCATGAGTAGATTGTACTGGTCTTTCAGTTCCTTTACTGCAATGGCATATACCTCTTCTGCGCTTCGCATCTCCGAATACCCTAAATAGTTACCGTACACCGTACCGGTATAATCCACATAGAGGTCAATATCACCGCTTTTTATCGCGGCAAAGACCACGTTGGAACTCATCTCGTGCTTGTATTCCACCTTTATATCCGTATTGGCCTCAATCAGCAGGTACAGCATATTACCGAGTATATCCTGTTCGGTAAAATCTTTTGCCCCTACCACCACGGTGGTCTTAGCTTTACAGGCTACAGACAAAAAGGCCATACTCAAAACCACCATCATTACCACCATCATTTTTTTCATACTAAAATCCTCCTTGGTATTATGCTATGTTCCCTGCTCGAGTAGCAGCTTTTTATAAGAAATTAGGGCACTACCCGCTTTTCTTTACCTTTTTCCGGTTCCCTATAGCAAACAGGGGTTACTGCCTTTTCCACAAGAGAAGCGGCAAAGTCCACCACTAGGGCCAGCAGACAAGCTGGTATGGCTCCTGATAAGATCTGGTAGGTGTTGACCGTGCGGATCCCCGAATAAATCAGATACCCTAATCCCGCGGCGCCTATAAAGGCCGCCAAGGTTACAAGACCCACTGAAGTAACCGCAGAAATCCGGATACCCGCCATAATAACCGGCAAGGCTAAGGGCAGTTTAACTTTAGTCAATATCTGAAACCGGGTCATGCCAATGCCTTTTGCCGCTTCTACGGTCTGGGGATTAATATGGGCAAGGCCGATTGCGGTATTTTTGATAATGGGCAGGAGGGAATACATCACGACCATACACACCGCAGGCTTTTCACCGATCCCTAAAAAAGGAACCAGAAAACCGAGAAGGGCTATACTGGGGACCGCCTGCACCACATTAGCACAGCCCAAAACCGGCTTCTGCAATCCTGAGAGGTAACTAATCAAAATACCCAGGGGCACACCGATGAGAACCGCAATGAGGATAGAGAAAAAGGTCAGTTGCATGTGCTCCAGGGTACTCACCAGAACAAGCATCCGGTTATTCGATATATAAGTAATAAAATGCATCTATAACAGAACCTCCCTCATATCAGGTTTTTGGTATCAAGATACTGTTGACTCAGGGTTGTTAAGAGGCTGCTTTTGGTAATCAATCCCTGTAAACGGTTGCTTTCAATAATAACCGGTATGGCAGTCTGGGGACGGGATGCACTCGTATGATGGTTGATAAGCTGTACTATTTCAACAATGTTGTGATCCGGGCTTACCGTGTCAAACTCGGTGTGCATAACTCGAGAGACGGGGACGCCCTTATCCGGTTGAGCCTGGGCCATTTTGGCAGAAATAATGCCTACTAAGTTGCCCTGCTTATCCGTCACCAACAGGCTATCTACTTTCTGGGTACGCATCTTTTCTATACAGCGGAGGATTGACGTATCCGCTTGGGTGCACACTGGGTCTGCAATCATGATATCTTTGGCACGGATAAATTCGGGAGATGACCAAATCCGGTTCCGACCGATGAATTCCGCCACAAATGCATTGGCTGGATTTTTCATAATCTCTTCAACCCGGTCATATTGGGCGATCTTCCCTTTATGGATAATACAGATCTTATCCGCTATTTTTACCGCCTCATCCATATCATGGGTAACAAACACGATCGTCTTCCGTACCCGTGCCTGCAAGTCCGCTAGTTCATCTTGCAGTTGGTTTCTGGAGATCGGATCGAGCGCAGAAAAAGGCTCATCCATAAGAATAATATCAGGATCGCAGGCAAAGGCCCGGGCCACCCCAATGCGCTGCTGCTGCCCCCCGGATAACTGAGAGGGATACCGGTCAAGATACTGGTTCGGATCAAGCCCAATCATCTGCATTAAGGCTATACTTTTCTCTGCAATGGCCGCTTTATCTTTTTTCTGAAGGTGCGGCACGATTTCGATATTTTCCCGAACCGTCATGTGGGGAAAAAGACCGGTTTGCTGGATGACATACCCAATATTTCGCCTGAGTTCTATCACATCTTTATCAAAGATGTTTTCACCATTGATAAAAACCAGTCCGCTACTTGGTTTTATCAGACGATTGATAATTTTGAGCAGGGTTGTTTTGCCGCAGCCGCTGGGTCCGATCAAAACCACCAAATCTCCTTTGGTAATTTCAAAAGTAATATCCGAAACTACAGGCTTTCCATCGTATTTCTTGGTAATCCCTTCAAATCGTATCATGATGTTCCTCAGAAGCAACAACCCAATATCTATCTATAGGTTGTTATCTATATAATATGAAAAGACAAACCTTTTGTCAAGTTTTTTGAGAATTTTATGACATTTTTTCAGGATTCTAAGGGCAGCTCATCCAAATAATAACTTGAGGGAAGCCACATAGGACCGGTCAGTCCCGATTATGTAGAAAACATCGTCTTTACAGAAGGTGGCATAAGGTCCCGGGGAGAGAATCATGGTTCCACTTCGGCGTATGGCGATAATGGTCGCTCCTGTGTTCTCCCAAAACCGCAATTCATTTGCGGTCTTGCCTATGGCTATAGAATCTTCGGTAATGGTAATCTCATAAGGGGTAAAGGGATGTATCGTTTTCAGCCGTTCAGCCGTATGGATAACAAATTGTATCTTTTCCATGAGCTCTTCGGTCTCGTGGGCCTGCCGTTCGGCCCACTGCATAATTTTCTGTTTAGCAGAGCTAATTTTTTCCACTTCATTGTAACGGTCAATAAAGTCCCGGGCTTTCTCCATGGATCGGACCTCAATACCGCTTCCTTTTTCAGTATCCAGGATACCTACATCTTTCAGAATGAATACGGCTTTACGGATCGTTTCAGAGGAGACATGATAGTAGGAAGCAAGTACGGAACGACCGAACAGTTTTTGCCCTTTCACGTATTTACCCTTGACAATATCTTGAGCAATATCAATGGCGATCTGCTGGTACGCAGAAGCAGTAACTTTTTGTTCTTCTCTCATGATTAACCATCTGTTTCCTTCCAGGAAGGTTGCAGGCTTTGCCCATAAACTCCCTAAGAAGCCCTGATCATCGAAATTGGTGCATGTTCATGCACCAATTCACCCAAGTCCCAAGACTCCTAGCTCAATTTGAGGAAGGAACTTCCCTTCATGTAGTACCCCTAATCATGTATCAACAACAACTATATGATTTATACTACTCAATCTCCTTGGTAAGGTCAATATGAAATACTACAAGACATAAGCCTGATTGGGTCAACCTTGGTGACGAAGCTTCAGGGCATTGGGAGATTTTTTCCAGGTCCTTCAGGGTACGCTAACAGAACGAGACGTCGAACCTCGTACCGTGCTGAGCCTAAAACCCCTGTCATTCAAAACACACGAACTCCACGAACCAGCACGAACGGAATAGGGCACGCTTCAGGTCGCTGGGTGTTTCATCTTGAGCGGTTGATTCAACGGGTACGGTACGTCAGGTAAAATCACCATGTTGTCTCAGCCTAAACTTGACCCATATTTGTATTTATTGCCTGTTCTAGG
>JAIRLU010000263.1 GCA_031259215.1 Treponema sp.
GATTTTGCTTTACCAGGGTTGCAGGGAAACGAGCAATCTCCGAACCAATGCTTCTCCCAATACCCCTTACCATTTTTGTGGGTCAAGTTTAGCCCATACCCCCCGGCACCCGGTTTTTACCGGTTAAACCTGGGAAAATACCTCCCCCCTATTTCCGTAGACTTCTTCCCGTATCCCAGGCCGGTTCAAGGTTCATCACCGATGGTACCGCGCTCCAATCATGGGGCCGAATGCTATTCTCCCTTGAGGGCGTTACCCTTTTACCCTATAGGCAGTTGCAAAAGCGCGGCCAGTTTTGCCTCTTCCCCGTTGGACATATATCCCGGCAGGATCAGCGGATCCTGCTGTTCCGGAGGAAGCAAGAAGCCTCCTGCAAGGAACCGGAGGAACAGTTCCGTATAGGCTCCCTCATCCAAGGTTTCCCGGTGATGGAGATAGATACCCCGTTGATGCCAGATACCCTCGGCCTTGCGGATCCGAGGAAAGTTCCCCGTTCCCCGTTCTGGCCATAAGAGCAGATCGGAGATGGCCCGGCTGGTTCCTGCGAGGAGCACCGGAGAGAGGAAATCAGAGGGAGGAAACCCCAGGGCTTTTGGATCCAGGTTTTGCGTAAAAACCACTGCCTTGGGAGCGAGGGCCCAGGGCAGCACCGGGACCAGAAACAGGGGGGGTTCCGTTTTTTCTCCTTTTTTTTCAGGGAGGAAGGGCCGCCAAAGGGACAGGACCCCCAGGGCCGGGTCTACTGCTGGATCCGGGAACGGAGCCTCTGCTGCAGAGGCAAAGCCTGCTGTAGCCAAGGCCTGTCGCAGGGAAGCTTCATCTGCATATACCCTACAGGATGTACCGGGAAAAAGCCGGGAAAGGGCCTTGGTGAAACGGTTCTCCAGAGGATGGGGAAAGGGGGTAAACAGCCCCCGTTCAGCACTGTTCTTAAACTCCCGAAGCAGAGACCGGGGGGTATGTCCCAGCACCGCTGCACCGCCGTATTGCCAGAGATCCACCAAACGCCTTCCCCCCTGGGTATAGAGGTGAAAATCCCGGGCCCGGAGCACGGGCGGTACCTGCCGTAATCGTAAAGCCCCCGGCTCCGAGGGGCTCGGCTCAGCTATCCTCATGGATTTTGGTGATCCTTTTACGCTGTTTAAGGCCGAAAAACCGCATTTCTTTACCCGTATCAAAACAGACCCGGATCAGCGGCCCTTCAGGGGTTTCCTGAACCTCCACCACTGAGCCGTATCCCTGATCGTCATGGAAAAGCCGATTACCCACCTGCCAGGTACCTGGGGGAGGGGGCTGCCCACCAGAGGGTCGGGAAGGCTTCCGGGGGGCATAACCCCGAGGAGGGGAACCAATAATCCGGAGCTGGGTCCTATCTATTTCCATGAGAAACCGAGAGGGTTCCATGAGGGCAGTACGGCCATACATACGCCGCTGGGCACAGGAGCTGAGGTATAATTCATCCATAGCCCGGGTTGCGCCTACATAAAAAAGCCGCCGTTCTTCTTCCAGGCTTTCTCCCTTTTTGTCATCCCGGGGGAAGACCCCTTGTTCCATACCGGTTATGATGACCCGCCGAAATTCCAGACCTTTGGTATTATGGAGGGTAATGAGGGTAACCGTATCCTGTATGCCCCCTTTTCCTTGGGGATCTTCCAAGGAACGGTCCAGCTCAAGGTGTTCCAGAAATTCCAGCAATCCCAAGAGGCTTGCAGGATAGAGACTTGCGGCATTGGCCAATTCCTGTAGGTTACTGATACGCTGATTTCCCGCGATTTCATCGTGGGTCCGGTGATAGTCAACGATTCCTGCCTCCTGGACCAGATGCACAATACAAACCGAAAGCCCTTCGCCGGCATGTAAGGTTCCCGGTTCTTGGGGTTTGAGCAGGGACTTCAGTTTCGATACCTCCTCCGAAACCTCCGGGGCACCCATATCCAGAACCGAACGTCCTTTTTCAAGAGCAGCAAGAAAAACGTCAATCCCCGAACGGGCCCTTGGAGAGAGGACGGACGTGAGCCTTTGGGCAGCGGCGCTGAGATTTCCGTCCGCTACAGGCCCCTCTGCGGCTTCTCTCACGATCCGGTCCACCGTGGCGGCTCCCACCCCGCGGGCAGGCTTATTCACCACCCGGCGAAAGGCGACCTCATCCCGGGGATTCGCCAGAAAAGACAGCAAGGCCAGGGCATCTTTCACCTCTTCCCGCTCATAAAACCTAAGAGAACCTACCACCCGGTAGGGGATACCCCGGCGAAGGAATTCAGTTTCAAACCCTAAGGATTGGGCATTGGTCCGGTACAACACCGCCCAATCAGCATAAGATACCTGTTTGAGGGGAGGCTTTTCACCGGTATTCCGCTTCTTAGCAGGACGGACCGACTCTTCGATAAGATGGGCGCAAAAGGCCGCTTCTTCATTCTGGTTTGGAAGGAAGGCCAGGACCGGGTTTTTCCCGCTTCCCCGTTCCGCGCAGAGGGTCTTACCCAGGCGGTCTTGGTTGTGGCTCACCACGGAAGAAGCGGTCTGCAGGATAGGTGCAGTGGATCGGTAATTCCGTTCCAACCGGATTATATCGGTTCCTGGAAACCGTTCGGGAAATTCCAGGATATTCCGTACTTCCGCTCCCCGGAAGCCGTAGATGGATTGGTCGTCATCCCCCACCACGCAAACATAAGTTTCCGGGCCGCAGAGTTCCTTTAACAATTCAAACTGGGCGATATTGGCATCCTGGTACTCATCCACCAGGATCACCCGGAAACGGTTCTTGAAACGCTGGGCCACCTCAGGGTAGGTTCTCAAGATTTCCACCGGCTTTTTGATCAGGTCGCCAAAGTCCACATTACCGATCTGGCGGAGCCGTTCCTCATACTTGGTATACAGGCTGCGGAATGCCTCTCGGTGGTCTATGAGGGACAGTTCCGGCTGCTCTGGGGAAAGAAAAAAGTCTTTCGCCCGGCTAATACTATAGGCAGCGTGTTTGATCTCCCCCAGGGAAGCCCCCTCCATGAGGGTGGCAAGGAGGGAACTCATATCATCATCATCATAAATGACAAAGCTTGTATTAAGGCCTATGAGTGCCCCATTACGCCGGAGGAACCAGGCTCCAAAGGAATGAAAGGTCCGCAGCATGGCATACGCGGCCCGTTCATCAATCAGCCGGGCCCGTTCCGCCATCTCCCGGGCAGCCTTGTTGGTGAAGGTTACCGCCAGGATAGACCGGGGATCCATCCCTTGTTCCCGAATCAGATAGGCTATTTTAGTGGTGATCACCCTGGTCTTGCCTGATCCCGCGCCTGCGAGGATAAGCAAGGGGTTTCCCCTATGGAACACCGCTTCCCGCTGTTCTGCATTAAGGATGCTCAGGTAGGGAGGAATGGTTTCTTCCTGACCTTTACCCTTTCCATCGGTCTTGTTTAGCACTTCATTACCACCTGGGTTCGGCCAAAACCGCCAAGCTCAGGCCGGGAAAAATAATACTCCTCCACTTGGGGCTGTTCCTTGAGGAATGTATGAACCCCCTGCTGGAGGACGCCCGCTCCTTTACCGTGAATCACCGAGAATTCCCGTAAGCCTGCTAAAACCGCGGCATCAACCTGCCGCCGTAAGGCTTCGATAGCCTCCTCAAGCCGCATACCTCTCAGATTCAGCTCAAACCGGGGGCTCATGTCTGAAGCAAGATCCGGCAGGGCTATGACCGGTTGCTGGTGCTCCTCAGAAACCGGAAAAGGGTACAGGTCGTGTTCAGGGAAACGCATCTTCAGGGAACCTATCTCCACCACCCAGGAACCGTTTTTGTCTGCCCGGAACACCCTGCCTTGGCGCTTGTATTTCCCTACCAGTACCGGAGTTCCAGGCTTGAGGGAAAACTGGGGGGGTCGGAGACCTGGTTCATGAAGGCTGTTGCCCGCCGGCGGGTTGAGTGTCCCTGAGGGGCTGCGGTAGGAAGGATCCGTTGCTTCAAGTCTTTGCTGCTTTACCAATCCCCAGGGCGCTTGGGGGATCGACAACAGGGCGGGAGGATCGACGGCTTCCGCGGCGAGCACGCGCATTTCTTCCTGCAGCGCCGCGTCCTCTGTGGCCACTGTGGTTTCCAGGTCATGAAGAAATTGCTTCACCTTCACCGTCTTTTCCCGGCTTAATTCCCCTTCCTTTACCTCCCGAACCAGGTTCTCCAAGGTCTTCCGGCTTTCCTCAAGGAGTCTTCGGAGCTTCCCCACTCCTCCGGCTTTGAGTTCCCCTTCCTGCTGCCGGAGCCTCAGTGCTCTGAGATCCGCCTGGCGCCGTTCCTCCCAAAGCCGCTGTTCCTCTTCCTGCTGTCGTTTCAGGGCAGTATGCAGCTCTTGATGTTTCATGGTTAAGCCCTGGATGAGGGCGGAAACATCGGCCCGTTCATCCTGGAGGTAGGACCGGGCCCGGTTAATGATAGTCCCTGGTATCCCCTTTCGCGCGGCCATATCCACGGCCCGGCTTTCTCCGGGAACCCCCATGAGAATACGATAAGTGGGGGATAAGGTCTCGGCATCGAATTCTACCGAAGCGTTTTCCACCTGTTCCTGGGTATACCCATAATGCTTCAGGCTGCCCTGGTGGGTGGTAACGATGAGCCGGACCTGTTTTTCCATAAAGTGATCCAGGATGGCCATGGCAAGGGCGCTCCCTTCTTCAGGGTCTGTACCCGCGCCGAGTTCGTCTAAAAGAACCAGGGACTGGTCCGTGGCATGGGCGATGATAGCGGCGATGGTGCTCATGTGAGCGGAGAAGGTGGAAAGGGATTGGCTCAAAGACTGCTCATCCCCTATATCCGCATACACCCCATCGCAAAAGGGGAGCATAGTTCCCGGTGCAGCAGGTAAGGCAAGGCCGAATTGGTTCATCAGGACAAACAGTCCCAGCGTTTTAAGGGTTACGGTTTTTCCTCCGGTATTCGGTCCTGTGATGATCACGGTTTTGGTATGCCCCTCCAGGGCAAAATCAATGGGAACCGCCTGAGCGCCCAAGAGGGGATGCCGGGCTTGTTTGAGGATTATGCCTTGACTGAATCCAAACCCTGGGTCGTCCCCGTGGGCAAAATGTCCCTGCGTTTCACCGGAATAACGCGCCCGGGCTCGGATAGTTTCCAGGTGGATGATCCCTTCGTGAAAGGCTTCGATAGCCTGCCGCTGCTCGGCAATACGGCGGGTCATTTCCCGAAGGATCCGGCGAATCTCCCCTTCAAGCCTCTGGCGCTCGATAAGGATATGGTTGTTCTTTTCTACCACTTCCCCTGGTTCTACGAACAGGGTCTGTCCGGTAGCAGAAACCTCATGCACAATGCCCTTGATGCGGCCCCGGAAATTGGCCTTTACCGCCAACACCATACGGCCATCCCGCTGAGAGGGAACCGATGATTGGAGCATACACCGGGTGTCTTCAGCCTGGGTATACCGGGTAATGAGCACTGCTATATCCTTGGTTAAGGTACGGATCCGCTGGCGTATTTCCCGTAATACCGGGAGATCCCGGAGCTTTCCCGCTTTATCAAGCACCCGAAAAACCTCACGAGCCAAGGATGTACAATCAGGCAGTGCCAGTACCAGGGTACGCAGGAGCTTCTGTTCCGGTTCCTGGGCCTCTCCATCTTGGCGCCCCCCTGCCAAGAGCCATTGTTTTAAGGCTTCCCCCCGGTCGATGAAAACCCCCAGGGCATAAGCCTCGTCCAGGACAAGGCTGGCTCCTGCTACTCCTAGCTTGGGGAGCAGAAAGCTGATATCCGGCAGGGGATCCCGCTGCTCTGGATCTCCTGAGGCAATACGATCCCCTACCGCTGCCACCAGGCCCTTGAGATTTCTTACTTCCTGAGGATCCCATGCAGGAAGTTCCCCAAGGATACGGCGGGCCGCTGCTTCATTTAAGGCGCCTTGGGCTACCCTTTGGCGAATAACATCAAATTCCAGTAGTTTTAAGGTTTTTTCATGCATAGTGTTGTATAACGTGAGTTCGATAGCATACTAACGGTCCGTACATAAACGCTGATGTTCGCGAATGTAAACAGGTATGCTGTTACTAATTCGTGTAATTCGCGGATCTTTTGATCCTACAGGTAACGCCCAAGGACGTTAGTCCGGACTTTTTTCTTTTTGTCAAACGCACGTGGTATACGCGATACCCTCCTCATGACACCGTGTTAGTCATTATAGCCTAAGCCGGCGAGTTCATCGTGGATCCGGAGAAAACTTTCATACCGGTCTTCGTGGATCACCCCGCTACTCACCGCCTCGAGGATCTTACACCCCGGTTCGCTTCGGTGAGAACAAGACAGTCCGTAGGTACATTTTCCTACTAAAAGGGCAAATTCCCGCATATAGTAAGGGATCTCCTCTGCCTGTATGCGGTCAGGCACAAAACACCGCATACCAGGGGTATCAATGATTCCGGTTCCCTCCCCTAGACTGGGAATATCCAGAAGCACCGACATGGTGGTCGTGTGGTTTCCCCGGTCGTATTTTTCATTGAGGGAACCCACCCGGATGTGCAGATCCGGAACCAAGCCATTGATGAGGCTCGACTTTCCCACCCCGGATTGGCCTAAGAGTACGGAAAAACGATGGGCCATATAGCTCCGCAGTTCATCCATGCCTTCTCCGGTACGGGCAGAAACCCGGAGCACCGGATACCCGATACGGCTCCAATCCTGAAGCCGCTCCTCTGTATCCGGATCTGCCCTCCCTCCTTCACAGAGATCCTGTTTGTTACAGACAATCACCGGGGGGATACCCGCCTTATCCGCTTGCAGAAGCACCCGATCCAGGAAACGGGGCCTAAAAGGGGGTGAAACCGGGGTAGTAACACACAAGACCAGGTCTACATTGGCTGCCAAAAGCTGAGAGGACTGGCCCTGCCGGTTAAACCGGGTAAGCAGATTTTTCCGCGCTTCCACTTCTCGAATGAGGCCTCGGTGAGGATGGCCAGGATCCACGTCGAAACACACCCGATCTCCCGGAGCTAAGGGCTTACCATAGCGCGCTCCGCCTTTAAGAACCTTACCCTTGATACGGCATGCCAGTTGTGTTCTTGCTGTTTCTCCTCCATCCTCCAGGGTCTCCCTTCCTCCAGGTCCCGGCGCATCAGGTTTTACCATAAAGATAGTTCGAGAAGCGGAGATCACCAGGCCCTTCACCGGTCTAAATCACTCCTTGTATCACATTTTGGTCCATACTGTATTATACCGAGGAATCAGATCCCTTTCAACAGCGGTGGGGGTGGGGTAAATGCATGGAAAACTTCCGAGGGGCTTGAAGAACCTCCCTGCACGGCATAGAAGTATACCATTGGCCCGACACCCTGTAAAGCTCCGACTCCTTCCGTAGGAATTGCCCCTTAACCAAGGGTTTTTCATAGCAATAAAGCCAAGCCCCCTGTTTCTTCTAAGGAATAGCCCTGCCTTTTACAGAGGTTCACCGCTTTTTTAAAGAAAAAGATGGGACTTCTCACTTCCACCAGCTCAAACAGGGCTATACGTTTGCCCTGGTCCCCTCATAAAGGATAAACCCCGTGCTTCTTGCAGCCTATGTGCCAAAAAGCACCGGCATTGCTCTTCTCCGGCAGTAGATTCAGCAAGCACACCGGTATCACGGATCCCAAAGAGGCGGTTTATGGTGAATATACGCGGAGGGTAATCAACGATGGGATGGTCCGGTTTGCCGGGCAGCAGCTTCAGATGCTCAAAACCTTGGCCTCTCTTCTTGTGACTCTGGTGCGCTCCATACCGATGGTTCGTTGCGGTATATACCTGTACCGGTAAACTGGGGGACTAGGGATGCTTCATGAATCGGGCCTTGGGTTTATGAAATCGAGCAGCAGAAAACCAGCCCTCTGCTTCGGCTCCCGCTTCTCCTGGCAGATGGCTTATCTTAACCAGATTAGACCGCACCGCTATATCTCCCCTGCCAGAGGAACGTTCATAAAAGGAAATGGTTCCTTTAGGGTTAATCCGCGCTAAGACATCTGCGGCAGTGCTGACCGCAATACGCCCCTGTTCTTCCAAGGTAAAGGCCCGACAGGTGGGACAGGAACACCAGGCTCTTTCATAACCCCGGTCAGGCCACAGATGATACACCAAGGTTTCTGGATGGGCCAGAAAGATCTTTTCAGCGTTCCCCCTGATGAGGTTGAGGGTATCCGGTGAAGTGGGGCAGAAGTTGTTCTTGCGGTCCCGTTTACCTGAATCCATGCGGAATATTTCCCGGTTAAACCAAAAATACCTCCGGGGTACCAGGAAGGATAAATCCCAGCCTCCTCGTTCAATCGTGAGGGCATATTTTTCAGCGAGATCGAACACCTCGTTACCGAAATGATACGGCCCGATAATCCTCTGCCCTATGTGTGCCAAAGGATGATGGGCAGGTTCCTGCGGTCTTTTCCTTTTAAGGAGATGACTCAAATACAAGGAAAAGACCAGGGTATCAATCTGGTTCCGGACCGCCCATAGAATTAAGGATTTCCACGTGGAGGAGGGGTGGTGCCGCTCGAAAAGCAAACGACGGCGGAGAGGATTGCCTTCAGCATGATAATACCTATAGGTTTCTTTGGGGAGGTATTCCTGGGGATTGATCGTATGCACCGGAGGCAGTACTTCTTGATCCGGTTCCGGCCACCTAAACCCTAAGGTAGCAAGGAAATCAAAAACGCCATTGCAAACTCCTCGATCCGATTCACCAAATATTTCAATCCGGTTTTTCTCTATATGCCAGAAAAACCCGGTTTGTTCCCGGCTATTCCCTTCACTCAGTAAGAAGATGCAGGGAGATCGATGATCCGGTACGGTGTCGTACGCTTGGATCAAGGGAGGCTTACTGGAAGGTCCCGCCCGATTACGGAGCAGTTTAATGTAATGGGATAGATCTTCCGCACTTTTTTTAACTACGGGCATACCTAGCGGGATGTGGATTACCCATTCTTTGGAAACATCAAAATGCAACAACTTCATCCAACTCTAGTCTATACCCTCTCTTATATTGGACTTGTTCAATAACCCGGTTGGTTATCGAACAAGTCTTGCAAAATGCTCCGCATTTTGCTGTTTTTTAAGCGGACGTTGTTCAGAAACTGAGGTTTCTGAACAACTCTATTAATAACACTATGCAAAGCAATGCATCATTGCAAGCTCCATGATAGTATTTAAAGTAAAATCAGTATATAGTAAAGGCATAAGATACTATGAAAGGTACACCGAATGGCAATACCCGCCGCCTTATCGGCCTTACCGGAACATACTGCGCCGGGAAGAACCATGTGGCCAAGCTGCTCGAAGCCCGGGGATTTCCCGTGCTGGATGTAGATACCTTGGGGCATCAGGGAATCGAACTGGAGAAAGAGCGTATCCTTGAACGGTTTGGAACCGGGATTCTAGGAAAGGATGGCAGCATAGACCGTAAACTCCTGGGTGCCCAGGTATTTGGTTCTCCTGATGCCTTGGCCTGGCTTGAAACCATTGTCCACCCCGCGGCAAACCGTCTAACCGAAGCATGGATCCGCTGCCAAGGAAACCGTTCCTGCGTGATCAACGCCGCGCTCCTCCATCGATCCTCTGCCTTTCACCAGCTGGATGGTATCATTCTGGTGAAAGCTCCGGTACTTACCCGGCTTTTACGGGCCCGAAAACGGGATACGCTGCCTTGGGGACAGCTTATCCAGCGCTTCAGGAGTCAGAAGGAATTCATGGCTAAATATTTACTGGAATCTGCCGATATTTACAGCATCTCTAATAGGGGATATGGCAGGTTCGGATCCTCTTTTTTGAAGAGATCCCTAGAGCGGCAGCTCGAAGCAGCGCTTATGCAACTGGGTATGGTAAAAACTGCGTATCCTGTGGAAGGAAAATAAAAAATAAGAGAGGCCTTCTCAAACTTCAGTTTTGGGAAGGCCCCAAACGGGTATAGCTGCTATCATGGAGTATAGGATCGACACCCCCGAGATCAGGGTACTGACGGGTCCGATCAGATGAGGAATTAATATATGGACAAGAAAAAATTACTGCTGATGGCAGTGTCGGTAGGTATTTTTCTTATTATTGTGATAGGATTATCGATATTGTTGTTTCTACCGAGAAGAAATGCATTAACCGTAAGCGCTCGGTCTGTTCCTGTGTTTACCCAAAGTAATAACGCGGTAAGTCCCAGTACGGTAACCATACCGATTGAGCCGGTACCCTCTGAACCGGTCCAGCCTGAACCGTCGCGGACAGAACCGGCAAGTGCGAATCCGGTAGATATGCTCCGAAATCCTGAAGGAATTCAGAGTTTGCAGCCCCCCCCGGCCCCTGCGACGATGACCCAAGAAAATAATATTTATATCTATGGGGATCCCTCCCAGCCCAAAACCCTGGTGGAACAGGTAACCCGGAACAATAGTTCAGATCTGGTTATTGAGGTACCTAAGCCGTCTACGGTAGCAGTTCCCAGTTCAACTCCTCCAAGCCGGACTCCTTCCAAGGATCTGGTTCAAGAGAGGTCCTCAACCCCAAGGGAACCTCAAAAAACTGCCCCTCCCGCCACAACGACAAGCCCCGGACCTGCTAGTTCGCCTCCTAAGACGGCGGCAAAACCTCCGTCTACCCCTGCATCCAGGGCTCCGATACCACAACCCCGAACCTATGAGGGCTATTGGGTCCAGGCAGGTTCATTTTCCACTGCAGCCCGGGCCCAGGGAGCCAAAGAAAACCTAGCCACGAAGGGTATCACCGCTATCATAGAAAACCGGGATGTGAAGGGTCAGAATTTTTACCGAGTCCGGGTTGGGCCCTTTACCTCTCAAAATGAGGCGGATTATTGGCTTTCGGTGATTAAAAAGGTACAGGGCTTTGAGGATAGTCAGATTTGGCAAAGTCCGGTAGATCGATAATAGAGTTGTTCGGAAACCTCAGTTTCCGAACAACTTCCGCTTAAAAAACGATAAAAAACGTGGATTTTATTAAGAAATCCACGTTTTTTGGAGACTTGTTCGAGAACCAACCGGG
>JAIRLU010000264.1 GCA_031259215.1 Treponema sp.
CCGGTTGGTTCTCGAACAAGTCTCCAAAAAACGTGGATTTCTTAATAAAATCCACGTTTTTTATCGTTTTTTAAGCGGAAGTTGTTCGGAAACTGAGGTTTCCGAACAACTCTATTATACATCCGGTTGGAAATTTGAGAAAGATATTGAACAGGCTCTAAGGGCGAAGGCGCCAGCTTCCGCCGCAGCTTTGGTTTTAGGATTCCAAAACTGGATCAGGACATCGGGGAAGTCCTGGAAGCTCCTATGGCGCCATTCTTGGCAAACCTTCCAGGGCAGGCCACTGGAACAGTTGATTGTTATCTGAAAAGTCTTTGAATCCCCGGGGCGGGGTGGTAAACAGTTTTAAAGGCCGGGACATAGCAGCATCCTCCGATTAGACGGAAAATTACATACACGATGTTACCCAGCTCACGTTTTTTGAAAAATAACATTCGCTAAATCCTTATAATATATAGACTTAGCTTTTTCCCCAGGGAGGATTTGAACCCCCACAAGCAGATCCAGAGTCTGCCGTGCTACCATTACACAACCGGGGAATGATGTTATACAAAATAACATTTTACCCAAAAAATGTCAATACAAAAACCGGATAATACAGGGCCAAGGCACATACAATGTTCGCCCCTGTACATTCCGCAAAACCACCTATCTTTGATGAAAAGCGACCCCGTCGGACCTGATGTCCGCCCACACAAACAAACACGAACGGCAGAGAACTATGTCGAATTTCAGCGATTATGAGACCCGGTCAACGTACCCGTTCGTTTGGTTCGTGTCTGTTCATGGTTACCTGCTTCCTGATCTCATGTATATGCGCTCGCCCTGCCGGATAATACCATAAGCCCCCAGTTTTTTAGGTGCCAGGATGCCTTTCGACTCCAGACTACTCTAACCATAGGCCCTACCTCCCTAATTGGTTTCCCTTCCTTGCATAAACCCCTCGACTGCTTCCAGGGATATCCCCTGTTTCCGGGCTATACGGGCTCGATCTTCATATTCGATCTTGAACCGCAGGGGTTTTCCTTCAAAAAACACGGTCTTCTGCCGGACTTCCCCAAAGGGGCCCTGTACCAGACGTTCCTCTCGCTCCAGGGAGAGTCGATGGACCAGGGTCTCCCGGAACCCGATGGTGGAGGAGCCTTGGAACAGCGTTCGGCGGAGAGAATCAAGCCTTGCAGGGGGACTGAGAACCGAAACAATCGTTCCGGGACGGGATTTTTTCATCACACAGGGGCTATAGGTTACATCCAGGGCCCCAGCTTCAAAGAGTCGATCCATGAGGAACCCCAAGGCTTCCCCGGACATGTCGTCGATGTTCGCTTCGATCAGCACCAGGTCCTCGGTTTTCCATGGCTGCCCTCCAGAAGGCTCCACCGCTGCCCCGGCTTGGGAAGGATCTTCCTCCCGTAAGGAAAGCCTCAGTACATTGGGCTTGTCCAGCTTCCGGTTTCCAATACCATAGCCGGTCTTGATTTCAATAAAACGCCGGTTCTGTACTACTTCATCCACCGATGCTGCCAGGATCGCCGCTCCTGTGGGAGTCGTCATTTCCGCATTAAAGCCCCCGGTCTTTACCGGCAATCCTTTCACCAGGATCAGGGTCGCCGGAGCAGGAACCGGTAAGGTCCCATGAGCGCAGGTAACCGTACCGCCCCCTAGCTCAATCTCACCGCAGGTGATCCGATCCGGCTTAAGGATATCCAAGCCAATGGCCACCCCTACAATATCGACGATTGAATCCAGGGCCCCCACCTCGTGGAAACTCACCGCATCCACTGGACGACCGTGCACCTGGGCTTCGGCTTCAGCTATTCGCCTGAAAATATCCAGGGCCCGCTTCTTGGCTCCTTCACTGATTCGGGAATGGACGATGAGATGCCGGATATCTTTCCAAGACCGATGTTCCCCATGATGATGGTGGCCATCATGGACGTCCTGGTGCTTTTCAGGGCTTAACTCCACTACAGCGTGGGTTCCGCTGATACCCCCTCGTTGGTCCTGGTGAAAGAGGAGCTGCCAGCCTTCTATTCCCAGCTTACCCAGTTCCTGCTGCAACACCTGGGGATCGATTCCCAGATCCACCAAAGCCCCTAAGGTCATATCTCCCGAAATCCCCGCAAAACAATCAAAATGCAGCGTTTTCACCCTGTTCTTCTCCTCTCCCTTCTCGGTTCTGCAAAACCCGGTTCATATTACCCATAGCATACCCCTCAAGTTCAAGAGCCACGTATAAAAACCCATAGGATTTGATAGCCTGGGAAATACGATCCAGCGTCGTCTCATCAAAGAACCGGCGCCGTTCTTCCGGAGCAACTTCAATACGGGCAATCTGTTCATGAGAACGGACCCGGAACTGCCGGAACCCCCAGGCTCTGAGGGTATCCTCTGCTTTTTCAATCCTGGCTAATTTTCCTTGGTCGATCCGTTCCCCGTAGGGTATCCGGGAAGCAAGACAGGCAAAGGCCGGTTTATCCCAGGTGGGTAGATCAAAGCGCCGGGAGAGATCCCGAATGTCGGCCTTGGTGAGACCTGCTTCCCGCAAAGGGCTTTGGATATGGAGTTCTTCCAGGGCTTTTAATCCCGGACGGTAATCCCCCAGATCATCCAGGTTTGAGCCGTCCCATACCGTGGTGATCCCCCGCTCCTTTGCCGCCGAAAGGATGGTCCCAAATTCCAGCTTCTTACAAAAGTAACACCGTTCCTTGGGATTGGCCGCCACTTCTTCATCCAGTTCTGCTTCTTCAATCAGTACATGCTCAATACCGAGCTTCTTCGCGATGAGCCTTGCCCCCTGGATTTCGCTTTTCGGAAGCATCGGGGAAACAATCGTTATGGCGATTGCCCTGGTACCTAGGGCTGCCACCGCCGCATGACAGAGGAAAGAACTATCCACGCCCCCTGAAAAAGCAACCGCCCCTTTCCCCGGGGCAGCAAGGATGTGCAAAAGACGCTGGTATTTTTCATGGATATTTTCTTCGTGCTTTTCTGCCATCATGAAACCCCTCCTCTAGTCCGGTGTATGTACGGGCTGCATAGTCCGGTATGCAGCTCCCCGATGAACCGCTTAAGGCCCTTGCCTGGTTATACAATTTTTGAAGGCAGGCTGTCAATGAAGTGCAACCGTTCCTTAAAAATCTCCACTGCCTTATCAGTCATCTTAGCCAAGGGGAGTTGTTCCAGGCCAGCCAGATAAAAATGATCCTGTTGGAGGGGCAAGAGGATCCGTTGCGCCGGGGCTTTAAGGATCGCTTCAGCCATACCAGCGGTAATTTCCCCCATCATGCTATTAATAATCACGATCCCAATGGGACCTAGGATGAAGTCCCCTTGAGCCGCGGATACTCGGATGGCGTTTTCCCCGGTGGCGCCCCGCTGCGCGCCGGCCTTCATCATCCGCTCGGTGGCTACCGCATTAGTACCCAGCGCGACGATATCTATATTATCAATGAACTCCTTCAACCTTCCAATGAGTTGTACCCCGATACCGCCGCCCATACCGTCAATAATAATTACCGTGTGTTTCATAGTATTTCCCCTAGTGAACCGTATACTCATTTTACGAGAAACACAAGACCGAAAGTCTGCTGCACCCAGGAGGCGGGTTTGAGCATAGGCACATACCCGTCTCAGGTTAGGCAATCCTGGTACGGGCCCTCATAGGGCGATTTTTTGGCGATTCATTGACAAAGCAGTTTTGGGGTGCTAAGGTAATAAGGTAATAAAATCCGGTTTTTTCAAAAGTTCAGATTTTGGGAAAGCCTCCTTGGAATCAGGTTCGCGAGCTATTAAGGGAAATAAACGATATGAAAGGTATTATTCTTGCAGGAGGAGCCGGAACCCGGCTTTATCCCATTACCAAAGCGGTTTCAAAACAGATACTTCCCCTGTACGACAAGCCGATGATTTATTATCCCCTGTCCGTACTCATGCTGGCAGGAATCCGGGAGGTCTTGATCATCTCGACCCCTCGGGATCTGCCTCTTTTTAAGGAGCTTTTCGGAAACGGCCGATGGCTGGGTATGGGTTTTGCCTATACCCAGCAGACCCTGCCTCGGGGCTTGGCAGATGCCTTTATTCTGGGAAGGGACTTTATTGGGCAGGATGCGTGTGCCCTGGTTCTGGGGGATAATATTTTTTATGGAAGAAGTTTTAGTCGAACCTTGCACCAAGCAGTTGCAGCGGTCCAACAAGCCGGGGGAGGCAGGATTTTCGGGTATTATGTGAAAGAGCCCAGTGCCTATGGGGTGGTTGCCTTGGATGAGACCGGTAAAGCCCTTTCAATTGAAGAAAAGCCCGTAAAGCCTCAGTCTCATTATGCGGTGCCGGGCTTGTATTTTTACGATAATACGGTGGTGGAGATCGCTCAAAACGTACAACCCTCTGCCCGGGGTGAAATCGAAATCACCGCAGTCAATAACACCTACCTGGCTCAGGGGCGCTTGACCGTGGAAATACTGGGCCGGGGTATGGCGTGGCTGGATACCGGTACCTATGACGGACTGTTGGAAGCCTCCAATTTCATTGCTACCCTGCAAAAAAGACAGGGTATGTATGTCTCCTGCATTGAAGAAATTGCATACACCAACGGTTGGATCTCCCAGGATGAACTGTTGGCCTTGGCCGGTTCCTATAAGACCGAATACGGTGCTTATTTGCGGTATATTGGAGAGCATCCCTGATGGCCTTTCAGTTCACCCCTGGTTCAATCGACGGTTTATATGAAATTACCCCCCGTGTTTTTGGGGATCCGCGGGGTTATTTTTTTGAATCCTATTCAGAACGGGATTTTGCCCAAGCAGGGATCGCGATCCGGTTTGTTCAGGATAATCAATCCCGCTCGGTCAAAGGGGTCCTGCGAGGCTTGCATTTTCAAAAGCAGCACCCCCAGGGAAAACTGGTCCGGGTCCTGGATGGAGCGGTATTCGATGTAGCCGTGGACCTCAGGCCCCATTCCCGGACCTACGGTCAATGGCAGGGGATCCGGCTCGATGGGAAAAAGCACAATCAGTTTTATATCCCCCCCGGCTTTGCCCACGGATTTTTGGTTTTGAGCGAAACCGCGGTTTTTGCCTACAAATGTACTGATTTCTATTACCCTGAAGATGAAGGAGGGATTATCTGGAATGATCCTGAAATCGGTATTGCCTGGCCGGATCTGGGTATGACCTATATCTTATCCGCTAAAGACCAAGAACTGCCGGCCTTTTCTAAGGAGCTTGCATCATGATCTGGCTTATCGGTACCAAAGGCATGTTGGGAACAGAAGTGGCCCGTCTTTTTGAAGCCCAGGATATGCAGTACCTGGGAACCGACCGGGAAGTGGATATTACCCAAGGGGAAAGCCTCGCGGCGTTTGCCCAAGCCCAGGGCCCTATCTCGTGGATCGTGAATTGCGCCGCCTATACCGCAGTGGATAGGGCTGAAGATGAGGCCCTCATCTGCGGCAGGATAAATAGAGACGGCGCTGCCCACATTGCCCGAACCGCGGCAGGGATTGGAGCAAAGCTGATTCACCTTTCCACGGATTATGTCTTTAACGGCAAGGGGAGCCGGCCCTATCGGGAAGATGATGAGCCCTGTCCTTTGGGGGTGTACGGCCGGACCAAACAGGAGGGGGAAGCGGCGATCCTGGAAAGCCATGAGGCCGCTTATATTATCAGAACTGCCTGGTTGTACGGAGCCTATGGTCAGAATTTTGTTACCACCATGCTCCGGCTTATGGAGGAGCGGGATCGTCTCTCCGTGGTGCATGATCAGCGGGGGAGTCCGACCTGGGCATACGATCTGGCCCACCTTATCCTGCGGCTCATCACCACCCGAGCCGCAGGCAAGATGATTCCCTATGGGATCTACCATTTTTCCAATGAAGGGAACATTAGCTGGTTTGATTTTGCGGTGGAGATCTACCGGGAAGCCCAGGAGCGGGGACTTTTGACTCACTCCTGTATTCTGAACCCCTGTACCAGTGCGGAATTCCCGGCAAAAGTTACCCGCCCGGGGTATTCGGTACTGGATAAATCGAAAATCAAGGCCGCCTTGGGTATGGACATCCCCGATTGGAAGTCCAGCCTGCACTCCTTCTTAGCCCGCCAGCGGGCTTAATGCCCCT
>JAIRLU010000011.1 GCA_031259215.1 Treponema sp.
ATAGTGGCCTTCTGAGTCTCTTCAAAAGCGCCTCATACAGAACAACTACTGATTAAAAACATCTGGGTAAAGGAAGCTGGCAATTTGTGTGACCCCTTCAATATAACGAAATGTGGGAGAAGAAATAATTTTTTCATCTATAAAAAGCACCTTATTTTCGTGGAGGGCTTTTATAGTGCTGAATCCCGGTCGTTTAAGCAGATCTTCCATAGTTTTTGCTCTATTCATTGCACCCTGTTGCACGATGTAAGCGTCTATGGTATCGGCATTTTGCAGGAGTTTTTCAGCGCCATAAGGGGCTATAGAACTTCCTTGGCTTACCGGTTCTGCGTGGGCAGCTATATTGATACCGTTGACCATTTCAATGGCATAAGCAGGTAAAGAAGATGGGGATACGGTGCGGTTTTCTACAGCCGTAGACTCAAAAAAGACAGTTTTTTTGTTACTTATACCCGCAGTATCTTTGCTTATAGTATGTAAGGTATCGTGAAAAGCTAAAAGTTTTTCTTGCGCTTCCTTTTCCTTACCCGTAAGGAGCGCAAGTTTGAGCATATAATCATCGAATTCGGCAATACTTTCAGGATATAAAGAAACGACCAGGATCCCTGCTTTTTCAAGCTCGACAATGTAATTCGGGTGGGAGCGACGGATAAATGGCCGGATGAGTACCAGGTCTGGATCTTTGGCAATAATATATTCAGGATCTCCGGTGTAATCGAATTTCGGCAGTAAATCTGCTTGTGCCGGGTAGGTACAGGTCTTATGTCCGCCTATGACGAATTGCCCTGCACCAATTGAGAAAAGATTCTCAGTATGTGCAGAATACAACGGAATGATTCGGTGAAAAGGCTTCTCCACCGTAATAGTATTCCCATCATCATCAATGAAAGAGATACCAACCATGTTTTGCGCCTGTTTTTCTTCTTGTTTTGAACAAGAAAAGAACAGCAACAGGCTTACCCCTATAATAAAAGCGATTTTTCCCATACCTGGACTTCTTGTATATCCTATATTGGACTTGTTCGGAAACTGAGGTTTCCGAACAACTCTATTAACCCCACGAGTATCCTGATACCGGATGGGATACCGCGGGGTAATGGACTTGTTCGAGAACCCGGTTGGTTCTCGAACAAGTCTCCAAAAAAAGGTAGATTGCTTAATAAAATCTACATTTTTTATCGTTTTTTAAGCGGAAGTTGTTCGGAAACTGAGGTTTCCGAACAACTCTACTGTATTCTTTATTGCATTGCATCCGCTACATGTTGCACGATATGGGATCGTAAGGCAGGATATTCGCCAAGTCCCCGAATGAGGGTTTGGACTGAAAAACCTTCAGCGGTGAGAATAGATTTCCATGAATCCTCTTCGTCCCCTGCCATATCGTTATTGGCATGATCCCCTGCTACAATCATCAGGGGAAGCAACAGGATCTTTTCAAGACCTGCATCGTGAACTTGAGCTATCACATCGTCTAAGGAAGGAGTCGCCTCGACGGTACCTATGAAATAATTGGAGTAGCCTTTTTCTCTAAATAGATCGGCTAATCGAGCATAATCAGCATTAGCCGCATCTTCGGTACCATGTCCCATAAAAACAATAGCGGTATCTGGGTTATCATACTCTTTTGTGCCATCCTTTAGTATAGTAACCAGGGCGGTATAATCGGCATCAGAAGAAAGGACCGGTTTACCGTATTTGATACTCCCAAACTTACTTTCAAAGGGCTTTATCTGGGATACCATTTCTTTTTCTTCTATACCGTTCATAAGATGCGTCGGCTGTATGATGACGTCTTTGACCCCATCCGAAACAAGGTGGTCCATCGCTTCAGTAACATTGTCGATCTTTTCTCCATCTCGCTCGTAAATGTGATCGATGACGATTTGACTGGTAAAAGCCCGGCGTACCGAATATGCGGGATACGCTTTGGCAACCGCTTCTTCTATAGCACCTATGGTTTTCTTTCTTGAGTCATTGTAGCTTGTACCAAAGCTTACCACCAGAATGACCGGTTTCTCTGGGTCATCTGACTTGGTAACCGTGCTTTGACAATTCAAAAAGGAAAGGGCTACCAGGAACAAGGGTACTGCTCCTAGTATTTTTTGCAGATTATTCATTATTCTGCCTCCTGAAATAGTTTCAGTATTGACAGGGGGCAAAATACGCCGCAACGTCCTAAGAAATTCATTCATATCCTCCGGTATGCGCAGATATATGATATTGGTATCCCGGCTATACGGTAACGCACTTGCGAGGGATTTGCACCCTACTTCCCCAAATTCAAAACTGTTATATTCAAGATATCAGTAATGATCCATCTTGTCAAGGGTGCGCACAGGGCGAGCGCATATAAAATCACCTAAAAGAGAGCTGGAAAGGGGTCGACAAAAGCGGATTGGAGGGGACTATGAATAAGTAACCACTACCGCCCTTAATTGATTTTTTCAAGCATATTGAAGACCCTCGAATCGAACGGAATAACCTTTATCCTTTGCTAGAGGTCATCGGTATCACCCTGCTGGCTGTCATGGCCTCCACCGAAGGAAGCCATCGAAACCTACGAAAAAGCCACGGAAGGGTGGCTGAAAACGTTGCTCCCCCTGGACAAGGGCATCCCAAAACATCTCGTGTACCGGCGGGTCTTGACCCGGATTAAAAGTGAGTCCATATCTTCCTGCTTTATGGCATGGGTGCGGGCGATACAACGGGATATACACCAGGAAGTTGCGGACTTAACGTCCGATGCCATAGACGGGAAGACCCTCCAGGGGAGTTGTAACACCCACCAGGAATCCAAGGCCATCCATCTGGTCAGCGCTTGGGCCACCGAGAACCGCTTGGTCTTTGCCCAGGTGAAAACGGATGAAAAAAGCCAGGGAAACGAAGTTTCCACAATCACGGCGATACCGACCCTGTTGGAGCTGATAGCCCTGGAAGGCTGTATCGTGACCATAGACGCTGCGGACTCAAGTCCATATGCGTTTACTTAGGGATAGGGTGTAGTGGACGGAACAGGGCCGGAACTCTTTGGCGTTTGGAATCGGCACAGACAAAAGAAAGCCCCCAGAACGGATGTGGTGAAACCATGAGATGCACCGAAGCTAACCGCCCCTAGACTCCTACCGAGCGCAGTACCCCCTCTTCCCTCCACAGACTCCACCGACTACTTCCCTGTTCCCCTCGGCGGATGAACCGCTCCGGTCAGGGGGGAAAACGGGCTTCCTTAGCCCAACTTTCACCAAACCCCGCCCGTACTACCTTGCCGTAACACCAGGCCGTGGCCGATGCCTCACCTTTCGATGGTAGCTGTTATACCCAAACAACGACTGCGGACGCTGCACGTCCGAAGCCGTTTGCATACCACTTCTATCTGCCCTCGGAACCGATACAATTGCAGTATCAAGCACGCCTCGGTTTCAACCAGCCTTGTCATGACCATCACCTATCGCTTGTTCGCCACTGGTGCTTCGCTCGGCAGTTTGCCCGGGCTCTTCATCCCTTTCAGCCCTTCAACCCCGTTCGCTTCCGACCTTTGGTCCGACGCCTCCGCAGTCTTCCCTATCCCACACCGCCGTACCGGCTTATCTGCTTCCTTCCGCTTATCTTACACCCTCCCCTCCCCCCATGCTCCCGCCTCCTGCCCCTGCAAAACGTCCGTTACTTCACCTCCCTTGTGTTCCTCCCTCTACCGGTTGCATGCCCCGGTCCTATACCTCAGCAGCTATTCTCTCCCGCACACCCCCAGCTAGTCTTTCCCTCCCATGGTCCCCTATGCTCGGTCGGCGATACTCAGATCCTCGTTCCCAAAACCCTCAAACCTACTGAGCTTCGCTCCCCTCCTCGCATCGGTACGCCCC
>JAIRLU010000043.1 GCA_031259215.1 Treponema sp.
CGTTTACTTTTTGAATTCCTTGTATAGTAATGAAATAGATTCCCGCGGATACTATGCAGGTATATGCGTAAATCCTTATTATATAAAGAGATATACTTTTAAACGCCGATACCCTGGGGGTGTAGGAACTATCATTACTGGTTTTGCTTTGGTGGACGCCGGAGAAAAGGTATTCCCCTTGCTTGCCTTTTATGACGATTTCTTTCTGGAAGCACATAAAAGATTAGTTGATCTGGTTCATACCTATAGTGCGGCTATCATATTACAGGTAGTGTATGGGAGATCCCCAGGGTATGACCGTTTTTGCACCCAGTGCAGTAGAAAACCTAAACAGCCATAGTATACCCCAAGCACTAAGCCTTGAAGCCATAAAGCATATCCAAAAGCAATTCGCCCTCGCCGCAGGCAGGGCAAAACGGGCTGGTTATGACGGGGTGGAATTGCACGCCGCTCATGGTTTCTTACTCAGTCAGTTTATGACCCCCTATTATAACCGCAGAACCGATGGATACGGCGGTTCTCTTCAAAACAGGGCACGCATGACCCTAGAGACCTACCAGGCTGTCCGGCAAGAGGTGGGGGATGATTTTCCGGTATGGATAAAGATAAACGTCCGAGATGGGTTTGAACAGGGGGTGGGTTTCGATGCTGTTTTATATCTCTGCTCCCAGTTGACCCAAAAGGGGATCGATGCTATTGAAATAAGCGGGTCTTTTACGGCCTTCTCCCCTGAGGCTACTTCATTCTTCAAAAAAGAAGCAGAAAAAATTGCCGAGAAAAATGATACGGCCATTATTCTCATCGGCGGGAACCGAGACCCCCAAGAAATGACCGAAATACTAAACACCACCAAGATTGCGTATTTTGGCCTTGCCCGGCCGCTTATGAAAGACCCCGATTTGATCCGTCGTTTCCAGCAGGTTCTATCTCGTCCAGAATAGTTTTACCCTCCTGCCCCAACCGGTCAAGGCTTGTACCGTACCGGAGCTGGGAGGGAAAATGGGTTTAAGCCGGTTTTTCAACCCTTGAGCATAGGGCCTATAACCTGGAAAAATCAGCAAAAGGACTGATTTTTCCTGTACTATCCGCTCATTTTTAATGAAAAAAACGCTTTAGGCTATACATTTTATCGCTTTCTGCTATACTAAACTAAAATCTTTACTATATATTAGAAATGGAGGCTCTACATCTGGTCCGCCAAGGGGGTTACCACAGGTAGTATACTAGTGCAAAATGTAGGTTTTCTTTCGAGCATCATGTAGAACAATGCACTGTAAGGGGTTTTATGAAAATTGAATTATTTACCTTCTGTGACTTTGCCCAAGAAAATAGCGGCAAACTTACCATCGTTGGAACCTTTGATACGATCATTTCTCGCACCTTTCCCTGTATGCATCCTCAGTTGGCGGTGGTCATCAGAATTCGTTTTGACCTGTGGGAATTTTCTAGCCATAGTTTCAGAATCGAAACCCGGGACCTCCAGGGGGAAATGAGTATGGACCCCATAACGGGTAACATAGATGTCAAAGGGGTGGGCAATGCCACTGCTGTTTCTCATTTAGTTTTTACCATTTCTAATCTCCGTTTTAAAAACATCGGCGTCATTAACTTTGTGTTATACATTGATGATAGAGAAGTGGGTTTGATCCCCCTGCATGTTAGAAAAGGGTAAGCCTTACCGTTCCCGATCCCGGGCAATGAAGATGAGCCGCAGGAAACTCATAAGCGCGGTAAGGGCCGAGGCCACATAGGTTAATGCCGCAGCAGTGAGCACTTTTTTCACCCCCTCCAGTTCAGCTTCGGTGAGGACCTGATTGCTCCGCAGTATGGCGATGGCCCGGGAGGAAGCATCGAATTCCACCGGCAGGGTTATCACGTAAAAAAGCACCGAAACCCCGAAAAGGATAATACCCAGATGGATCAACACCGGAAACGAGAGCATCATCCCCCCCATAGCTATCCAGGGGCCGAAGGAAGAACCGATATTAGCCACCGGAACCAGGGTTCCTCTCAGGGCCAGGGGAGTATACCCGCGGGCATGCTGGATCGCATGACCTGTTTCATGGGCAGCTACCCCGATGGCGGCGATAGAGGTTTCCCCGTACACCGGGCGGGAAAGGCGCAGAACCTTTACCCCAGGATCGTAATGATCGGTCAAGGATCCCCGAACCGGCTGAATTATCACATCCCGGATCCGGTTTACCTGCATTAACAATCCTGCTGCCGCATAGCCGGTGATATTCCGGGCGCTTTTGATTCGGGAATATTTTGCAAAGGTACTTTTCACCAGAATCTGGGCGTAGAGGGAAAGAAGGATTGTCGGAAGAACCAACAACAGATAGTACCGGTCAAAATACATAGGCTCAACTCCTTATGCTTGGGGCCTTCCCCAAAAAGTGAAATCTGGGAACGTTTCTCCTGGAAGGCAGTTTCAAAACCTCACGGTTTGAAACAGCCTCATTTATTTGATTCATTGGACTTGTTCAATAACCCGGTTGGTTATCGAACAAGTCTTGCAAAATGCTCCGCATTGTGCTGTTTTTTAAGCGGAAGCTGTTCAGAAACTGAGGTTTCTGAACAACTCTATTACGATCAGGGGATATACTGAAAGCACATTCGGCTTTAGGCGGCTCCCAAGTCCTCTGCCGGCTTACGGTATAGGTGATCCCCCAGGATCTTATGGATGTACCTATCCTTCTGGATAGAGGATAACCCGGGCTTGTCCCGCGGGTAAAAGCCGTTGGATGATTCCTTTGATAGCTTCAGGGGTAACCTGGTCGTATAATGCAGGCCGTTTATCTAAACGGCTCAGGGGAAGCCTATAAATAACCGCAGAATTGGCATAGCTCTGGGCAATATAGGTATTACTCTGGATAGCGCTTTCCCAGGTCTTTTTTAGGGCTGCTCGTGCCTGGGTAAAGGTACGCTCATCCAGCGCTCCTTCAGCGATACGGGTGAGTTCTCCCTCAATGGCAGCGCAGAGTTCTTCGACCCGTTTGGGATCGCAGCCAAAGAAAATTTCCATCCTCAGTTCCTCTGGAGGAAGGATCGAAAGGGTAACCGCATCTGAAATCGTATAGACCCCGCCGAGTTTTTCCCGAATTTCTTCGGTAAGTTTGATGTCCAAGTACTCCTCTAATACCGCGGCAGCAGCCCATTCTTCCTCAGAGTAGGAAGCCGGTACATACCGGCCCAGGTACACATGGCTTTGTCCTTCCTTGCCTTTGTATAGGGACTTGTTTGTTTGGCCTGGCCGGGTAATGCCAGGATCCGTCCAGGTGTTCCAGGTCGTTCCAGGAGGAATAGAGGCTAGGTAGGTTTCGATATAAGAGCGGAGCGTCTTGATATCCAGGTTTCCCGTAAACACAAAAGTATAGTCTCCAGGATTAAGGCTGTCCAGGATAAAGCTCAGGGCATCATCCTGGTTCACCTCGACCAAGTCTTCCGCCTGCATCGGAGAAAACCGAGGGTGATCCTGGTACATGGTTCTTTGAGACTCCTGGTAAAACAGGGTAAGGGGATCTTCCTTTTCCTGGATCAGGATCGTCCGGTACTGATCCAGCATGGCCTTTATCGCTTCCGTATCCATCCGGGGTTGGGTAAAACTGAGATACAGCATTTCAAAGAGGGTCTTAGCATCCTCGGTAGTAGTAGAACCTTGGAACCCTCGAAGTAAGGGGGAAGCCCAGAATGCCAGGGATACTTGTTTCCCTGCTAGTTTCTTGACTAATTCCTGCCGGGAATAGGGTCCGAGACCAGAGGCGCTTACCATCTCCGCGGCAAGCCTGGCAGATCGGTCCTCTGCTGCGGGGGCGCTGGTAGTACCTCCTCGCGCCTGGGCATAGAGGATGACTTCATTGTTCTGGTTCCGGGTTTCTTTGAGAATCACCTGTGCCCCATTACTGAGTTCCCAGCGGAGCGCCCCGGTTTCGGGGTCTTCTGATTCTGCCACAATGGTACCGGTGCGAGGTTCCTCATCCAGGAGTTTATTGCTGAACACCTTCTCGGTGGGCCGGGGAATCCGGGCTTTCCGGGCTTGGGAAACCAAGCGGCGGATCCCTTCTGGTGAAGGCAAACCAGCCTTTTCCCTTTCAGGGGCAATCACGAATACGTTGAGATCCTCTGCGGCAAAATAATCCTTTATCCCTGCAGCGATATCTGGAGCATGTATACCGGGAAGCAAGGCTTTTACCGCTTCCAATTCCCAGGCAATATCGGGAACCGTCTCTTCCCTAAGGAAATGGCTGATAAAAGCCTGAACATACCGGTTGGATTCTTGCCGGTCTTTCTCGGAATGTAACTGGGCCAAATAGGCAAGCAACGCCTCCTTGGCCAGATCCAATTCAGCTTCGGTGAAGCCGTAACGAACCATAGATTCTTTTTCCCGCAGCAATGCCCGCAAGGTTTCTTCCGTCATGCCGGTTTTTGCCTGGGCTATGAGAACATAGTAACGGGAAGTAGCCCCATACCGGATCGTTCCTGCCTGGGCGCCTACATAGGGAGTCTCGGCCTTGGAAGCGGCTTCATCAAAACGAAGGGAAAGGATATAATCAATGAGGTAATCAATTACCCCTTCCCGGTAAGATGCAAGATCCTGGGTTCGAGCCTGGGGAGTCCGCTTGTAGTACAGGTTAACCTGGGTAAAGGGAAGTTCCGGATCCGTAAAAATTGCCGGCTGTACGCCTTTTTTAGGAGCCGGCAGATCATACCGTGGCCGTTCCAGAGGCGTCTGTGGAACCGGTGCGGAAAAAGCGGTTTCTAAGGCGGCTTCCAATGCGGCGCCGTCAAAATCCCCCACTAAGATGAGGGCCATGTTATCCGTTCGATACCAGGTCTGATAGAAATGCTGTATTTTCGACGGGGAAGCCTGCTCAATGATTCCCGGGAGTCCGATAGGGCTGCGATCCGCATAGGGAGAGTCATGAAAGAGGATCGGCAGTATTTGCCGCCGGATCCGCTCGGCAGCCCCGAGGCGAGAACGGTATTCTTCCATAATAACGAACCGTTCATCATCTACATCCTTGGGATCAAAGGTGATAGCATGGGTCCAATCATCTATCACTGCCAAGGCGGTATCAGGGATCCTCTTGCGACCGGTCTCATCCGGTTCAGTAGGGACCTCAATACCGTATATGGTTTCATCATAACTGGTATAGGCATTCACCTCAGGGCCGAAACGCATTCCCAAAGAACGAAGGTACTGTATCAACTCGGATTCAGGAAACCGAGTGGTACCGTTAAAGGCCATGTGCTCGACAAAATGGGCCAATCCCCGTTCATCCTCCTGTTCAAGCACGGATCCGGCATGTACTGCCAAGGTCAGGTACGCCCGATTTTCAGGTTTGGCATTTTCTAAAATATAGTAGCGAAGTCCGTTTGATAAGGTTCCGGTACGGACCGCTTCCATAAAAGGAACCGGATCCGTCGGAAGGCCCACCCCGGCATAGGCGTCAGTTCCGGCTTTGGCTCCGGAAATGCAAGAAAGGGTACTACCCATCACCGCCAGCGTGATGAAAAGTATTACCATCTTGCGGTACGTATATAACTGCATATTTTAAGTATAGTAAATCTTGTCAAAATAAGAAATAGTACCGTTTTTGGTCGTTAAGGTACCTGTATATACCCCGGTAAGGAATATGCTGCCTAGGCGCAAGATAGGCAAGACTGGGTCAGGATAGGGCACCAGGACCTGGACAAAGAGATCTGGGGGCTTGACACGGTGCGGTATAATTGAGTAAAGTTTTTTATCCCACCGGTGAGGTATGGAGTATTGATTGGTGTACCTCCCAGTCACTATAGGTTGAGGTTATGACTACGGTAGAGCTTGATACGTATATCAGAAAAATTCCTGATTTCCCCCACAAAGGGGTGCTTTTTTATGACATTACCGGTATTTTGGTGAATCCTAAGGCTTTCACTGGCTGTATAGATGCCATGTCCGCCTTGTACCAGGATAAAGGACTTGATGCAGTAGCGGCTATTGAAGCCCGAGGGTTCCTGTTTGCCGCTCCCTTTGCGATTCGCATGGGAATTCCCCTCATTTTACTCCGTAAAAAAGGTAAACTTCCCGGCAAAACCCTTTCCAAGGGTTATCAGCTTGAATACGGCAAAGGGGAGATTGAAATACATCCTGAAGATGTTCCACAGGGTAAACGGGTACTGCTCATGGACGATCTGATTGCCACCGGGGGAACCCTCAAGGCTGCGCGGGAACTCATCACCGCTGCGGGAGGCGTGATCCCCGAAATATTCGGCGTTATAGGGCTTCCCTTCTTTCACTATGATCAGATCTTGGCGCCTATTCCGGTACGGACTTTGATCACCTACCAATCTGAATAAGCCGAATCTTTAGGTACCGATGAACCTCCCCGCTGATACTGAAGATTTTGACTGTGCGGTGATCGATAGCAGCCGGAGTGAACGAACTGGGTATCCGGAAGTGGTGTATTGTGCGGGGAAAACCCTGGAACAATCGGAAGGTATCATGATCCGTATGCGGGAACAGGGAATCCCCGTGTTGGGAACCAAGGCAGGGCCGGCTTTGGCACAGCGGATAGCCCAGGGTTTCCCGGAAGCGGAATACGATGCCCTGGCCCGGACCTTGACGATAGGGAACGTATGCAGCCCTGCGGATCGGCAGGGGCTCATCGCGGTGGTGACTGCCGGTACTTCTGACCTGGGAATTGCCCGGGAAGCGGTACGGACTGCGGAATTTTTCGGCAGTAAGGTTACCTTGATTACTGATGTGGGGGTTGCAGGGATACACCGGCTTTTTAATCGACTTGCAGATATTCGGAAAGCCCAGGTCATTATCGCAGTGGCGGGAATGGAAGGAGCCTTAGCCGGGGTCGTGGCCGGTTTAGTTGCTGTACCGGTCATTGCCCTTCCTACGAGCGTGGGATACGGGGCTTCTTTTGGGGGGCTTTCCGCGTTGCTGGGGATGCTCAGTTCTTGCGCCCCGGGTATTTCAGTGGTGAATATTGATAACGGCTTTGGGGCTGGCTACCAGGCGAATCTGATAAATAAATTGGCCTGCAAACAAGCCTAAAGGAAGGCATCAAGGGCCCCGGGTATAACAGGGTCCCCCAGTCTGTAAAGGTCCGGTTCATTCTGCAGGAAACGGCCCCATGACCGGGGTAGCTTCAGTCCAAGAAGCCAACAGCTCATGCCACTCCGGGGAATAACCCCGTCCTTTTTACAGGACTGCAGCATCTCAAATTTTTCTATCAATTTATGCGGTGTTTTTCTAAAAGGTACTTGACAAAAAAATTATTAAAAACGTAAGATGGTCTAGTTAGACGTAAAATAATACAAGGATGTTGCTATGCCATTCTTTTTCAGTCTATATACAAATACGAGGAACACCTTTCGGAAGACCCTAGACCTCCAAGCTTTCTTGGAAAAGGTACGGTAATGCTATGATCAATGCCGATGAATTAACGGTAGTTCTTGAGGGTGAGCATCCGGCAGGTCAGAACCTCGAATACGATCCCTTGTACCTGGAGATGGATGCCCTGGCAGTGGAAGTTCCCGACAGTGTCATGGGGGAATCCAAAGTGCAGGGGCGGGATCCTGACTGGAAAAAACTCAGGAAAAACTGCCTTGAGTTGTGGAAAAAAACCCGAGACCTCCGAGTTGCAGTATACCTGGTAATCGCAGAGGCCATCACCGGAGGCCTTGCAGGGCTGGTAGGGGGCCTCAAACTGCCGGTGTTTCTGGTAAAAGAACTGTGGGATTCCTTTTACCCGCACCTTGATCCTGAGTATGATGATGACCCTCTGGAGCGGCTGAACATTCTTTCCATGCTTTCTCCCCAGGAAGGGTCTATAAACGATCCGGTCATGTTTATTCCCCGGTTCCGAGAAATCCGCCTGGTTCCCTCTCTCAAGTATACCCTGCGGGATCTGCTCATCTCTCTCAACGAGATTGAGGTGAGTGACGACAAGGCGCTTGACCCCAAACTCCTCCGGGCAGAGATCATGAATGTGGGGGTTGCAGAAATCGAGGGTCAGGCAGCCCTGGTCAAGGAGGGACAGGATCTCATCGCGGAGCTTTGTGAAGTGATGAATAGTAAGATGAAGGACTATACCGTGGATATGTCCGCCTTGACCCATGAGCTGAATCGGCTGCATACCTTTTATAAGTCCCACCTTGAGTCCGTAACCTCGCCTTCGGAAGAGGCCCCTGAGGCGGCCCCGGATTCCGTAGTCCCCAACGCTGTTCCTGCTGTTCCAGGGGGAAAGGTATCCCTTCTTTCCTATCATGCGGCTACCCGGGCAGAGGCGCTGCTGTTGCTTAAAAAAGGAGCCGAGTATTTTCAAGTGCAGGAGCCTAACAGCCCTATTCCCCAGTTGATAGACCGGGCTCTGCGTTTTTCCGACATGAGTTTTATGGAATTACTTGAGGATATAGCTCCTGATGCGCTCTCCCGGGGACGGGATATTTTGGGTATAAAAACAGAATAGCTAGAAAAAATAAGTATAGAGTTGTTCAGAAACCTCAGTTTCTGAACAACTTCCGCTTAAAAAACAGCAAAATGCGGAGCATTTTGCAAGACTTGTTCGATAACCAACCGGGTTATTGAACAAGCCCAATGATCGGGAATAGTCCACTAGCAGCCTGTTGCATTTGTAGGTTTTGCGTTATTTTCTGCCACACATCCCCCGATTTTTGGGCTGCTGCGAACCTTTGGTTCGATGGCAGTTCGCGTTATATGCGTGAAGCGCAACAAACTGCTCGGGTTTCCTGTATCCTGTTTCTCCTGCTCCATATCGTCTCGTACTTCGTTGACCAGCCCTACAGGTGGTTCGCCGGGATCAGTTCATCCGCACCGGGGGCATGAGGTATGCATGCCCGGGTTTGTAGGGCTTATAGGGTATCTTGTTGCTTTTGCCTGTGCTCATGGGGGAATTTTATCATGCCTCAGGCAAGGTGTGTCTACAAAACAGGCGGCTGCCCTTACTTTTTGGACAACCCTCTGACGGGGCTAAAGGCCCTCTACCTCCGCAACGCCCAGGTCAATCGCTTTCGGCAGCGCGCTACATCTGAGACAGCGCTTCAAGGGCCGCGTCAATTTCAGCTTCCCTTGTTTCCCTCCCAAAACTGAAGCGAACCGTCCCGGCGGGATAGGTCCCGGCAGTCTTATGGGCCAGAGGAGAGCAGTGCAGCCCACTGCGGGTAATGATGCCGTACTTTTCAAACAGGAATCTTGAAGCCTCGCCCGCATCGTATCCCTGGACAACAACTGAAACCGGCGCCACCCGGCGATCCGGCTCGCGGGGGCCGTAGAGGGTAATCTTTTGTATTTCCTCCAGCCCCCCGATGAAACGCTCGGTGAGAGATTGTTCCCGTTCCCTTATTTTTTCGACACCTATGCGTAAAATCTCCTCTACAGACACGGCAAGGCTCAGTATGCCAATCGTGTTTTGCGTACCCGGCTCGAACTTGTCCGGCAGAAACTCAGGCATATCCAGAGAGCCGGACACGCTGCCCGTGCCTCCGGAAGCCCAGGGCCGCATTTCACGGGAAGCCTCCTCCCCAATCACGAAGCCGCCAATACCCGCAAGTCCGCCAAGCCCCTTATGGCCGGTAAAGGCGATCACATCGGCAAGACCGGTGCCTGTCGTAACCGGTAAGACGCCGGCGGTCTGCGCCATGTCCAAAACAGAAAAAATCCCGTATTCCCGGGCAACCGTGAAACATTCCGCCGCAGGCAGTATCGTACCCAGTACATTTGAGGCATGGGACATGACAAAAAGCCGCGTGTTCTTCCGTATTGCCTTGCGGACCGTCTCCGCGTCCAGAGAACCCTCTGCCTCGCAGGGAAGCCAATCAAGGGTTATCACGCCGTTTTTTCGCAAGTATTCAAGAGGACGGGCCGTGGCGTTGTGTTCTACCATCGTCGCCAGCACGTGGTCTCCCTGCCTAATCAAGCCGTTTATCGCCATGTTCAAGGACTGGGTCGCGCCGCTGGTGAATACCACCTTCAAGGGGTCAGCCGCATTGAAAAGCCTGCCTATAGCCTTGCGGGCTCGCAGGGCTATCGCTCCCGCCTCAAGCCCCTCGAAATTCCGGGCAGCGTTCAGGTGTGTCCCGCCCACATAGTCCCGGAGTTCTTTGACCACCGCAGGGGACAAGGCAGGAGAGGTAGCGGCGTAATTTGCATAGATCATACGGTGATCACGACGGTTGCCTTGGCCAGACGGTTTACAATTTGCATCATGTCAACAATGCTTCCCACTGCCAGGGACTCGGTCAGTTTGTAGTAATTGGCGCAGGTCCCGCAGGTGTATATTCCCGTGCCTTTTTCTTCCAGCATTTTGAGGTCCGGGACGGTATTTGCCCCTTCCGTGGTGAGCCGCGCTCCCCCATTTAAAAACAAAACCGCTTCCGGCAGCGGGTTCAATTGGGAGAGCGAAAAGATAAACCCTTTGATAAGCATGCGCCCAAGCTCCTCCGATCCCCTGCCCATATTGTCCGATGTTATGAGAACCACCGGCCCCTTCCGTACCTCTCCCACAGCGTTGGAAACTTTCGCCTGCCCGGAGGGCGACTCTTCACAAGAGGGCGGAGCAAAACCTTGATCAGAGGCCGCGCCTTTGACGATGCTTACCCTATAGGACGCTCCTTCCTCAACATAAGAAAAACCGCAGCCGGTTCCCTTCGCCATCTTTTCGAGGTTCTGCACCGCCACCATGTTGTCCACCAAAACGACAACCCCCGGTGCCCCCTGTTCGGCAAGGACTTCTTTTGCCTTCACCACCGGAATCGGGCAGGGCTGCCCCAGCATATCCAACGTTTTCATATAACCCTCCTGTAGTTTATGTATTAGAGTTGTTCAGAAACCTCAGTTTCTGAACAAGTTCCGCTTAAAAAACAGCAAAATGCGGAGCATTTTGCAAGACTTGCAAGCTAACCGCAGGTTGGCAGATAACCAACCGGGTTA
>JAIRLU010000052.1 GCA_031259215.1 Treponema sp.
AATAGAGTTGTTCAGAAACCTCAGTTTCTGAACAACTTCCGCTTAAAAAACAGCAAAATGCGGAGCATTTTGCAAGACTTGTTCGATAACCAACCGGGTTATTGAACAAGTCCAATAAAGTAAACACCCTTATTGCAGGTACTCCACCGCGGCTTGTTCTATGGGGATTCCCGCCTTGTACTGTTCCATAAAATCCGCAAAGCCCTGCTGGTCTTTGGCATCCGGTTCCACCACTTCCCCACCGGCATGGACAAACACCTTATTCCTAAGAAAATCCTCCAAGGTTTCATCTGCCCCCTTTTGTACGAAATAGGCCGCAAGCAGGGCCATACCCCAGGGGCCGCCCTCTCCGGCGCTTTCCATAACCGCTACGGGCACGTTCAAAGCCGACGCCAGAAGGCGCTGTCCCACACCCTTGGTCTTGAACAAACCCCCATGCCCTAAAAGCCGGTCCAGCCGGATCCCTTCTTTTTCAGTCAAAATATCCATGCCGATTTTCAAGGTTGCCATCGTTGAATACAGGATGACCCGCATGAAATTTGCCAACGTCAAGCTGCTGTCCGGCGTCCTGACAAAGAGGGGCCGACCCTGTTCTAACGTGGTAATGGGCTCACCGCCGTAATAGTTGTACGAGAGGAGTCCCCCTCCCGCGGCTTCCCCCTCTAGGGCTTTACGGTACAGGGCATCGTAGAGCGCGGGTTTTTTCACCTGGGTCCCGAAAAGGTGCAGCACTTCGTTAAACAGCCGAAACCACGCGTCCAGATCGCTGGTGCAGTTATTGCAGTGAACCATAGCCACGGGTTTCCCCGAAGGGGTCGTAACCAGGTCGATCTCCGGGTAGACATCAGACAGGGCCTTTTCCAAAACCACCATGGCAAAGATCGAAGTCCCGGCTGAAACAGTACCGGTCCGTTCTGCTACGCTGTTAGTGGCGATCATGCCCGTTCCTGCGTCCCCCTCAGGCGGACAGAGGGGGATCCCCGGCAGGAAGTTTCCTGCCGGGAAATTTCCCGAAGGATCGAGGAGCCTCGCCCCTTCCACGCTCAAAACACCGGCCTTTTCTCCGGCACTCAAAACCTGGGGCAGTATATCCTGGAGCTTCAAATCCAGCCCTGCCTCAAGGGCCAGCCCGTTAAACTGGTTCATCATCCCCAGATGGAAGGTTTTTGTCCTTGAATCAACGGGAAACATGCCGGAGGCGTCACCTATACCAAGAACCTTTTCCCCTGAAAGCTTCCAGTGTACGTATCCCGCCAAGGTGGTTAAAAAGGCGATATCCTTGACATGGTCTTCTTTGTCGAGGATCGCCTGATAAAGATGGGCAATGCTCCAACGCTGGGGAATATTAAAATGAAATCGTTCCCGTAAAATTCCAGCGGCTTTTTCCGTGGTAGTATTCCTCCAGGTGCGGAAAGGCGCGAGCAAGGTCCCCTTTTTATCAAAGGCAAGATACCCGTGCATCATGGCGGAAATACCCAGAGCCCCTAACCGGGTAAGAGGAACGCCGTAACGACTACTCACCTCACCGTATAAGCTCTGAAAGCTGGTCTGTATACCCTTCCACAGATCATCCAGATGGTACGTCCATATTCCATCTTCCAGTCTATTTTCCCAGTCATAGGTACCTGATGCAAGAGGCAAAAAATCCTCTCCGATGAGCACTGCCTTGATCCGGGTGGAACCCAGTTCAATGCCGAGAAACGTGTTACCCTTACTAAGGGTTTCTTGTATTGATTGAGCCATTACTCCCTCCGTTCATTTGGTGTTCCTCCTTTTAGAATACAGGTCAAAAGCCACTGCCGCCAGCAGTACAAACCCTTTAATCGCCTGCTGCCAGTCGGTACTGACCCCCAAGATGGACATGCCGTTGTTCAAAATACCGATAAAGAGGCCCCCTACCACTGCCCCGATAATGGTCCCTATGCCGCCGGATACGGCCGAACCGCCTACATAACAGGCAGCGATGGCGTCCATTTCAAAGTTCTGTCCGGCCTTTGGGGTAGCCGCGTTAAGCCGGGCGGCAAAAACCAGGGCGGCTATGGAGGCAAGGACCGCCATATTGGTGTATATCCAAAACATCACCCATTCGGTTTTGACCCCTGAAAGTTTTGCCGCCTTGGCATTACCTCCCAAGGCATAAATATGCCGGCCTTGAACCGTCCTTGAAGCAACAAACTGATACCCGACGATAAGAATCCCTAAGACAATCAAAATATTCGGCAAGCCGCGGTAAAGGGCAAATACAACCGTAAAGGCCATCAGCACTACCCCAATGGCCACGAGCTTACTTATCCACATGCCTTTCGGCAACAAATCAAAGGTATACTCCTTCTGCTTTTTGCGTTTGTTTACCTCGTGTACGATGATGAATGCGACGATCCCGATCCCTATGACCATGGTAAAAAGATGGAAGCTTGTTTTGCCTATGGCAAGACCTCCCAGAGGATCCGGAATATAACCAGAAGCTATCACCTGGAATTCCTTTGGAAAGGGCGCCTTGGTCTGTCCCTGCATAATAACCTGTCCGAGGCCGCGGAACATCAGCATTCCCGCCAAGGTGGCGATAAAGGGAGGAACCCGCACAAAGGCAATCCAAAACCCCTGCCACATGCCGATTACCCCTCCGATGAGGAGCGCCACGAACATAGCCAAAAAAGGATTCAAGTGCATATCCACAATCATCACCCCGCATATTGCCCCTACGAAGCAGACAATGGAGCCCACTGAAAGATCCACATTACCCGTAAGGGTGCAGAGCAGCATCCCTACCGCAAGGATGAGGACGTAACTGTTCTGCAGTACCAGGTTCGTGAGGTTCACCGGCCGGAAGAAAATACCGTTGGTCAGGATACCGAAGAAAATCATTGCCACCGCCAAGGCGATAACCATGCCGTATTGCCTTGAATTCTTCTTTAACCGTGCAAATAAGCTAGTCATTGTATCTCCTTAATTGGACAGAATATGCCCCATGATCGCTTCTTGGGTTGCGGTTTTGCCTTCCAGTTCAGCGGTAATCCGGCCCTCGCTCATCACGTAAATCCGGTCGCACATGCCAATAATCTCCGGCATCTCACTGGATATAAGAACGCAGGCTATACCCTGAGCAGCTAAATTATTGATGATCCTGTAGATCTCCTGTTTAGCCCCCACATCAATACCTCGGGTTGGTTCGTCCAGAATGAGGATCCGAGGATCCGAGAAGAGCCACTTGGCCAACACGACCTTTTGCTGGTTGCCTCCGGAAAGGTTCCCGGCAAGCTGCAAAATCGAGGGGGTTTTGGTATCGAGTTTTTTACGGTAATGCTCTGCAGCCAGGATCTCTTCGTGTTCATTAATAACGCTGCCCCGGGCGATTTTTTTCAGTTTAGCCAGGGTGGTATTTTCTTTGATGGTCTCAATCAGCACCAAGCCGAATTCCTTCCGATCTTCGGTTACATAGGCCAGGCCCTGCTCAATCGCCTTGGGAATCGAATTGAGGTTCACTTCTTTGCCATTGATAAACGTTTGACCGCTGATATGCACGCCGTAATACTTACCGAAAATGCTGGTGGCCCATTCGGTACGCCCCGCGCCTACAAGACCGGCCAGCCCTACCACTTCACCAGATCGCACCAGTATATGCACCTGGTCTAGTTTCTTCCGCTCAGGATTGTCCGGGTTATAAACCGTCCAATTCCGCACCTCAAACACCACATCGCCAATGGGATTGTTCCGTTTGGGGAAGCGATCCGTGATTTCCCGGCCAACCATGCCCTTGATAATCCGGTCTTCGCTGATAGACGCCTTACCACTGGCGTCCCGTTCTACCTGCAGGGTTTCAATGGTTTTGCCATCCCGTAAGATAGTGATCCGGTCCGCCACTGCCGCCACTTCGTTGAGTTTATGGGAAATCAGCACCGATGAAAGGTGGTGCTGGTCTCGAAGCTCCCTTAGAATCTGGAGCAAATGTTCACTGTCATTTTCATTGAGCGCCGAGGTGGGCTCGTCCAGAATCAGGATTTTGGCATCCTTTGCCAGGGCCTTGGCGATTTCCACCAGCTGCTGCTTGCCCACTCCCAGCTTGTTCACCGGCAAATTGGGGTTTTCATGCAAGCCCAATTTCCGCATATATATAAGGGCATCATCCCGGGTCTTATCCCAGTTAATGATATGGTATTTCGCCCGCTCATCCCCAAGGAAAATATTTTCCGCTATGGAAAGGTAGGGACTCAGGGCTAATTCCTGATGGATGATCACGATACCGGTCTTTTCGCTTTGTTTGATATCGGCAAAGGCGCAGGGTTTACCTTCAAACACGATATCCCCCTCGTAAGTACCGTGAGGATATACCCCGGAGAGGACCTTCATCAGGGTGGATTTTCCCGCGCCGTTTTCTCCCACCAGGGCATGGATTTCCCGCTGTTTTACCTGGAGATTAACCTTATCCAGGGCCACTACTCCGGGAAAGGTCTTGGTGATATTCTTCATTTCAAGCAAAGCAGCTTGATTAGACATACAAAGGCTCCTTAATTAATCGAAGCTCTTTCAAAGGTGCACTTTTAAAAGAGCTTCGATTAACATAAAGCAACTGAACTGGTTCCCAAATCAATGGTCTGGGATCCGAGGGGACCGGCCCTCACAGGTTCCCGGGGCCTTGCAAAACCGCGTTTTTTAGCAGCGGTTCCAAAATCATAATCCTACTGGATACCGGATTTTGGAACCCTCTGCAGGCCCCTGGGCCTGCAACTACAGGCCCAGCTCTGCGGCGGTATGATACCCCGTATCAAGCACCGCTGCCTTGAGATTATCTTTGGTAACAATAACCGAGTCAAGCAGCAAAGAGGGAACTATCTTGACCCCGTTGTTGTAGCTCTTGGTATCCAGGCCGGTAGGAGTCTTACCCTGCATGAGGGTATCCACCAAGGTAACCGTAGCCGCACCCAGGGAGCGGGTGTCTTTCAGCACCGTGGCATACTGTTCACCGGCAAGAATGGACTTACAGGAAGCGACGATGCAATCCTGGCCGCCCACTACCGGAAGGGGCTTGCCCGGGGTACCGTAGCCTACAGCTTTGCAGGCTTCCAGACAGGACAGGCTGATAGGGTCATAGGGAGACAGAATGCCGTTCAGCACCACATCCCCTGAGTAGTAGGCTGAAAGCAGGTTCTCCATGCGCTTTTGGGCTTCTGCCGCATCCCACCGCAAGGTACCGATTACAGCCCGGTCTATCTGGCCGGAAGGCACTTTAACCACTCCCTTATCGAAGTAGGGCTTTAGCTTGTCCATCGCGCCCTGATAGAAGCCGACAGAGTTGTTGTCGTCTGGAGAACCGGCAAACAATTCGACAATCACCGGCGTTGCGGCGGTGGCTTGATCCAGTTTGAGACCGGTAATCAGAATATCCCCCATCTGTCCGCCAACCTTGTAGTTGTCGAAAGACACATAGTAGTCCACATGAGGGGACTGCATGAGAAGCCGGTCATAGGAGATGACGGGAATCTTGGCCGCGGCCGCATTGGCGAGCTGGTTGGAGAGAGCCGAACCATCGATGGACGCGATGACCAGAACTTTGACCCCCTTGGTGATCATGTCGTCAATCTGGCGAGACTGGGTGGGGATGTCATCGTCCGAATACTGTAGGTCTACGGTGTACCCCAATTTTTCCAGGCCTTCCTTGACTGCGTTGCCATCTTTAATCCACCGCTCCTCTGACCGGGTGGGCATCACCACGCCGATTAAGCCTTTTCCACTTTGACTTTGGCTTTGGCTGCCACCGCCTGCGAAAATCGTTCCCGCTCCAACAAACAGGACCAAAACCGTCATAAGAACCCTTGACGTGCACTTCATTTTCTTCCTCCGCTTAAAATAATAGGTAAACGTTTATGTTGCGTGTTCGTTCACCTTATGGGTGCAGAGTCAGTGTATAATGAAAATTTTCGGCTGTCAACAAAAATTTTTACCATAATCAGCCATGTGCTTGGTAGTTTCTTTCATCTTCCGGTCGGTCGCCTCCCGGGACTCCCTGAAAGAGCCGGTTCGTTTCTTTCTGCGATTCCATTAGGGCAGCCCAGACCTCATTAAAGGTTAAGTCTATCCGGGGTTCATGTATCAAGGCCGTGAGCATCTCCGGTCTTTACTATAGAATAGGTAAGGTCTGTTTGACCATTATTAAAAAAGAAATATGCTGCCATTATAATAACCATAGGGGGTGTATATTTGTTACATCTCCAGCGTGTTGAGGGTCATCTCGGCATACAGGGTTCCCGTCATTTTCCTTCTGCGGAACAACCAGAAGGAATTCGTAGGTGGATGATACGGGACTCCTTGAGCAGATGCGGAGCGTTGGAAAAACGGGGGCTGTTTTGAGGGTATACACCGGGGAGCAGCGAGGGGACGCGGAAAATAGGTTTCTTCGGGGAGTATCTTGAGTTTGTCGTCGGTTAATGTCCTCGTTCAGGCTTATGGCGCCGTCTATTTTGCCGGTGGCAATGTCGCTTACCAGGCTGTTATGCGAAATGCCCGCCTAACTTTTTGTAAATTATAGGGTGCGGCTTCACCGCAATTTTTTTCAAAAGGCACTTGACAATAATATGGAAAATCTAAATAATATGTACACAAATACAGTGAAAGCTTTGGATGATTTATGAAAAACATAGTTGTTATTACCGGTAGTTCAAGAAGAGGTGGAAATAGTGAATTAATGGCAAGGGCATTCATGGAAGGCGCTCAAGAAGCTGGACATACTGTTTTTCTATTTGAAACAATAAGTAGAGTTGTTCAGAAACCTCAGTTTCTGAACAACTTCCGCTTAAAAAACAGCAAAATGCGGAGCATTTTGCAAGACTTGTTCGATAACCAACCGGGTTATTGAACAAGTCCAATAGTGTTTTGTACACCACTTTATTGGTTTACATTTCCCGCGAAAATAAAAATAGTAATAGATAAATTGTATTCACTTAATACTAAAAACAGATTATCAAAAATACAAGAATCTGTATTAATGGTATGCGATGAAACAGATGATATTAGAGATTTTGATGGTATAATAAAATCATATGAATTAATGCTCAATTATAAAAAATGGAGAAATGCTGGAATACTAACTATTCCGAATGTAAATAGAATTGGAGATATAAATAAAACAGACGGATTAAATAGGGCGAAAGAAATAGGAATTAATTTATAAATAATATAAAATGAGGACACTTCGCATAACGAGGATGTCGAATTAATCGGCTTTGGAGCAGGAACATCGTCCCTCCAACTGATTGAGGCCGACCTTTTGCATTGTAATCCCCGGCACGCTCCTTTGCGGGTATGCCTCCGCAGAAACGCTCCCTCACCCCCCGCTCTCCGCCGCTATTCCTGGTATACATTTCCCTTCCCTCCATGACCGGCTATACACCGCTGCCGTAACGGGCAATCTTTGCAATCGCTGCTTTTTGTCTGGTACTTCTCACCGCTGTTCCTGTTCAGCTTCACCTGCCCTTTATAGGAAAGCTCCTTCCCTGCCGGACACCGATAGCGGTTTCCCTGCCCGTCACAGGCAACGGCTTCCACCGTAAACCGATGCTTCCCCCCATGCTCAGGCCGCCCCTCAAACTGCTCGTCCCTTTGGCGGAATTGCGGGTCCGGTAGGATCCCTTCAATCTCCCGTTCCGCAGCTTCCTTCAGGCGGTGTTCCGTAAAGTACCCCCTGTTCCCCGCCCCTATCGTCCCCTCAAGGGGCTTGTCTTTCCCCATCAGCCCTTGCCACTGCCCGGCAAGATTTGTCACCTTCGCCGTAACCTGTTCGCTTTCACTCCCGCTCCCAAACGCTTCCGCCGCCACGATTACCTGATTTGCCCCGTCGGCCATCGCTATCCCCTTGTATCTTCGCGCTTTCGTTGTCTGGTATGTTCGATGGCACTTCATCCCCGCTTGCCCCTTTTCGCTCCTCCGCCGTCTTGAGAAATGGGTCGATCTAGCTCAGCTTTTGTTCTATCCCTTCAAGGTGTCGTTGGTCCTTATCGTACCCCTATGAATAGGCTGCCCCGACGTCATGCTCCTGAGCCGCCTGCTTATCCAACGGGACATGCTGCGCTCCGAGTTTTCCCCTCAGCGTCTCACGTTGTTTCTTGTTCTTCCCCAACGCTTCAAGGGTTCCCGACCATTCCTTGGCCGCATGGGACGGCAGTTTGCAGCGGTCTCTGGCAACCAATACTCCGCCGACCAGTCCCAGGGCGTACCACTTCAGCAGTACCTGCGCAAAGAGCCCTTTGACCGCTTCGGCCTGGTTG
>JAIRLU010000093.1 GCA_031259215.1 Treponema sp.
CTCCGGGGGTCTTTCTCCCCCTCCAGTTTTTCCTTAAACCGCGCTAAATCCATGTTCCCCTCCGTTAGATATGGCTCGCATTCTATCACATTAAGCAAAAGTAAATGCAATAGCCCTGGCGCTGCCCCCTTGCGCGGAGGCGGGTAAGTAATTTATAGTATATAGTGATAAAATGTGTAATTATTCCGCCGCCTGCGGAATATCTGTGATTACTTATATTCGGAGGTAAAACTATGGATCGAAAAGAAATTACCGTTCGCGCTGAAGACTACATTACAAGGGAAAAAGACCCGCATTTCAGGGCCGAAGTGGAAGAACTCTTGGCCGGGGGGATTTGCGGCGTAAAACGCCGCAAACCGGGCTTTTCGCTCCAATCTTTTGGCTTGAGCCAAAAGGATTTCCGCTGCAATCCCTTGCGCACCCAGGAGTTTTCCAGATGTTAAACAGGCTCTTATACCGTGGGCTTGGCTCCAAAGCGATAGAGGCTCGAAGCAAGGGGCGCCTCGACCGCTTATCACCACTGCCCTTAAGGGGCATTAAACCCCCTGGGGGGCGCCTGCGGCGGGCGTAGCAGGGGGCCGCGTGGTGAGGAATAAAGGCCTACGTTCCTTCGTTCTTACATCAGGCGGAGTGTTCTTACCTATATTGTGGGTTTGGTTCCAAAGCGGCAAGGGCTTGAGGCAAGGGGCGCTTCGACTGCTTATCACCCCTGCCCTCTATGGGCATTAAGCCCCCTGGGGGGGCATATACCGTCTTCTCCAACCAGGCCATTATCAGGTATAGTAAAAAACTATGCAGGAACCATTTTTTACCCTGTATCATAAGGATCCCTCCTGCCAGGCCCGGATCGGGTGCATGGTTTTACCGCACGGCCCGGTTTCAACCCCTGCATTCATGCCGGTGGGGACCAATGGAACAGTTAAGGCCCTTACCAGAGAAGACCTGGAGGAGATCGGCTTCGAGATTATCCTTTCCAACACCTACCATCTCTACCTCAGACCAGGAACCGACGTGATTGCCGCGGCAGGCAGCCTCCATAGCTTTATGCAGTGGCCGGGCAATATCTTAACCGACTCAGGAGGGTACCAGGTCTTTTCCCTGGCGCCTTTCAGGAAAATACGGGATGAAGGAGTCCAATTCCGTTCTCATATTGACGGCTCCTCCCATATATTGAGCCCTGAAAAGGTGGTGGAGATCCAGGCATTGTTCAACAGCGACATACAGATGCAGCTTGATGTATGCACCCCTTGGGCAAGTCCCTATAAAAAAGCACGAGAAAGCCTTCGTATTACCCGCCTATGGCTCGATAAGGCAAAACAAGCCTGGGATGCTCAGGTTCGTGCAGGATACCTGGGGAGGCTCTTTTCCATTGTCCAGGGTAATTTTTTTAAGGATCTGCGGGAACAAAGCGTAGAAGCAGTGATTGCCTCGGAAACCCCGGGGATCGCCATCGGAGGACTCTCCGTAGGGGAACCGGAAGAGGTGTTCCTTGAGTACCTGGCCTATACCGCATCCCGTTTACCCAAAGAAAAACCCCGGTATGTTATGGGTATCGGCACTCCCCACTACATCCTGGCGGCTATTGAACAGGGTATTGATATCTTCGATTGTGTGCTTCCCACCAGAGCCGGCCGGATCGGTAATGTTTTTACCCGGCAGGGGCCTCTCGTCCTTAAAAAAAGCGAAAACCGCCTGGCCTTTAAGCCGATAGATGAAGCATGTGCTTGTAAAGTTTGCCGGACCTATAGTAGGGCATATTTACGGCACCTTTTTAAAACCCAGGAGATCCTCTGTGCTATGCTGGCAAGTTACCACAATCTTTATTTTTTGCATGAACTGGTACGGAATGCCCGCAAAGCTATTGAGGAAGATCGGTTTTTATCATTTAAGCAGGTGTTTTTAGCCTGTTATGATGGAGATACTCAGTGAAATACGCCCCTTCAACGATTTCCTTGTGCTTATTGCTGTTCTTTGGACAGGGTTTTTCCGGGATGCTGCTTCCTTGGGCGGCCTTCGCAGCAGAAAGCACGGTTGCTAAATCAGAGGATGAACAGCGGCTTGATACGATTCGGTACGGTACAGAAACGGAGATCGCCGCCTTAATCCAGACCTTAAAAAGTGAACGGACCGGGGCCCTGCAGTCCAAAAGTGAACATACCCTGGACGATGCCCTTATTGGGATAACCCAAAATACCCGGAATCAGCAGATCCTCTCCGGGGTATTGTCCTTTTTTGGAGACCAGGACAAGACCGGCCTTGAACAGCGGGCCATCAAGGCCATAGAAGAACGGGAGGATGAGGCCAATGAAACGGTCATGGCGGCTATTGAGTACCTGGGAAAGGTTAAAGCCGTTGATGCCTTCGGGCCCTTGGAGAAACTGCTGGACGCCCAGGAACAAGGGTTCATGGGGGTTGCCTTCAGGGCCTTGGGCCGGGTAGCTTCAGGAGGGAGCGCTCAAGATAAAGATGATACGGCAGCGTACTTGGTGGATTTTTATACCAACCGGAATCCGCCTGATACCAGTCGCCGGGATATTATCCTGGCCTTGGGAGAAACCGGTTCCCAAGCCGGAGTTTCCCTGTTGATCGAGATTGCCGAAGACAACCAGGAACGGGGGGGCTTGCGTATGGTCGCCTTGGAAGGGCTGGCAAAAATCGGGGATAGTTCCGGTTTAGACGCGATCCTCCAGGCCCTATCCTCCACGGATCCCAATGTCCGTTCCACTGCAGTGGCTGCTTTAGGGCCTTTTTCCGGGAAATCCGTGGATGACGCGATTCTGGAGAGTTTCAGGGATTCCTATTATCGCACCCGTATAGGGGCAGCCAGCGCCGCAGGAACCAGGAAATTAACCGAGGCCATCCCCTACCTCCAATACCGTGCAGAACGGGACGAGGTACCTGCGGTACGGGATGAGGCCATCAAAGCCTTAGGCGCCATAGGAACCGCTGAAGCCCAGGCTATTCTGGAACGGCTTTTTGTTGAACGGAAGCACCCAAACCAGATCAGAATACGTGCTGCCGCAATGCTTCTCCTCAACGATCCAGGGGCATACACGGAAAAGGTAATCACCGAATTGGATGATGCAAAAAAGACCAATCAAACCAGCTTGTACAACAGTTTGCTTGGGGTCCTCAGCGAGGCAAAAACCGGGAAGGTCGAAGATCTGGTCCGTCGGTTCTTGCATTCAGGAGGGGTCATAGAAAAATCCTATGCCTTGGATATGATCCTCCGAAATGAGCTGCGTTCCCTGGCCCCAGAAGTCCGCCCTTTGATGACCGACGAAAAAAACACCGGCCTTGCCCGGAAAGCCCGGAATATCCTGGAACATTTTGGCTTGGAATAAGGCCGCGCTGGTCCCCAGGTTTGACCAGGGAGGGTGGGGCTAATAGTGCTCTCGGGCCATCGTAACAATGTGCCCGGTTTTTACGTCCAGGGCTTTGATGGTTACCCGTTGGGCGCTGCCCATCCTGCTTATACTGCCGGTAATGACCATATTCGCCCCCAACATATTGCCCACAGAAACCGCCGATGCATCGCTTACGTCCCCGGACAGGTGAAAATGCTGCTCGGATCGGATGGAGTCCAGGGCTTGCCGGTCAACCATCGTAAATAATCCTGAATCCACCAGTTGATATTCCAGTTCCTCCATCACAAAAGAGGCAGTTTCCTTCGATTCTGCGGAAATGCTTAATACCGCCAGGGTAGTCTGAGGAGGTAGCTTATGGATCAATGTCTTACAAACCCGCATAAGGGCCTCTTCAAGACGGCTCGTATCCTCCGGCATCCGGACGGGGTTCCGGCTGGGGCCCGGGCCATAATCGACTACATCCCCTGTGGCGCTTATCTTTTGTACATCTAGGATCACCGGGGATATAAACCAAAGGTATGCCCAAAGGACATTCCACCAGGAGAAGGAACCGCTTATGATGATATTCTGTATATCTATGTTCCCTGAGTAACGCCGTTGGGCCAGGGCCTTTAATTCCGCATAGGCTTTACGCTTTATTGCCTGTTCATTGACTATATGCAAGACATTCGTGGCCGTCCATGTGGCGTTCACTGAGCCGATTATGCGGACTTCCTGCTGTTCCTGGGCAGTCATGATTCTATCTTCTAATGAAACACAGGAATCCATGAGTCCCATAAGGGATAATAGGACTGTCAGCATAAAGAATGGCAACTTTTTCATAGATCCTCCTTAAATCATGTGCATAGGGGCAGACGGACCCCCTTGTACCCTGACGTGGAAAACCCTTGTTTGCATGATACTCACTATAGCAGAAACCGGATGATACGACAAGAAGAACCTTTCAGCCATGCCGCTACTTGACAGGCAGGGAGGCTCTATGGGAAGATCAGGCCATGAAAATGGAAGATCTCCAGGAAACTGCCGGACTTGCTCATCTCACTATGTCTGAGCACGCCTTAGCCGCTGCGTTTCCTGCGTTTGAGCAGATGCTTGGGTTTTTCGCCGCGATGCAGGCTGCGGATGAAGACCAGGAGGCCTTTCCCGGGCTCCCCTCCCAGCTTTCCGGCCCTTCCCGGATCGTTTCACCAGATCATTTCCGGCAGGATAACCCTGACCCTCCATCCCAGGCCGCCATCCCTCAGTTACTCGATAATGCGGGAGACCGGGACGGCCGGTTTGTGCTGGTCCCCAACGTCCTGTAGGAGGAATTATGGCATCTACCCTGCCCGAAACATACCGGGCATATTGTACCCAATGGGAAGCACAGATCCATGCATTTATAGAAATGAAAGAAACCGCCCCTGATGGGGCGTTTCCCCTGGTCCCTCCTGGAGATCTCCAGGGCAAAGGGCTTGCAGGGCTTCCCTTTGCGGTCAAGGACAACATCGCGGTCCAGGGTTTTTCCTTAAGCTGTGGTTCTAAACTCTTGGAAGCCCTCCGCTCCCCCTATACGGCTACGGCGGTGCAGAAACTTGAAGCTGCAGGCGCCTGGGTCTTGGGGAAAACCAACTTGGATGAATTCGGTATGGGATCTTCTACAGACAATTCTGCGATCCAACAAACCAACAATCCCTGGGATACCAGCCGGGTGGCGGGAGGTTCTTCCGGCGGCTCTGCTGCTGCAGTGGCCGCGGGGATCGTTCCCTTTGCCCTGGGTTCTGATACGGGAGGTTCGGTACGGCAGCCCGCGTCTTTCTGCGGAGTGGTAGGACTGAAGCCAAGCTACGGTGCTATTTCCCGGTATGGTCTCGTAGCCTATGCCTCAAGCCTGGAAAGCATCGGTATCCTGGCAGATACCACCGCCCGGTGCCGTTCGGTCTTTGCTGCGATCCGAGGGAAAGATCCCCTGGATCAGACCTCTCAAGACGCCCCTCCAGGGGCTGCGCCGCTCTATGGCCAGGATCTTTCAGGCAGCCCCAAGGTGATTGGGGTTCTTTCTGCAGATGCCATCGCCAAGGCCCTGGCCGCGGTTGCAGCAGGCATAGAGGGAAGCTCAGGAACCAAGGAAACCGCGGCCCAGGCAGCATCATTGGAACAGGACGTCCAGCAGGGCTTTGACGTGGCTAAAACTCGGCTTACCGCATTAGGACACCGCCTGGTGGAAGTGGAAATTCCCAGTCTCAAATACGGAGTTCCTGCGTACTATACCATCGCCACTGCAGAAGCCAGCGCCAACCTCGCCCGGTTTGACGGGGTCCGTTACGGCAGACGGCCCCTGCAAGCAGAGAACCCGGAGGATCTTATCGACAAGACCAGGGAAGCTGGTTTTGGCCCAGAGGTAAAACTCCGGATCCTCCTGGGGACCTTTGTGCTGCGTTCAGGTTTTCAGAACCGCTATTACCTACGGGCTCAGCGAATCCGGATGGGCATCCGCCGTAGCTTTGAGGAACTACTGGGCAGCGCCGAATACAGTAGGTCTGAGACTCCCCGCTGCGATGCCATCCTCATGCCGGTTTTCCCTACCAGGGCCTTTGGCCGAGGGGATGCAGGAGAAACCCTGTCTCCCTTTGCCCAGAAAGCCGCGGATCTCTATACCTGCTGCGCCAACTTGGCAGGACTCCCGGCCCTGGCCTTTCCCGTGAGCCTTGCCGGGGGGCTTCCCGTGGGGGTGCAGCTTTTAGGTCGGGCCTTTTCCGAAGCCACCCTCCTGGATCTGGTTGAAGCCTATGAACAGGCCCATCCCTTCCCCCATCCTGCAGCGTATCAAGCCTTTTGGCCCTGAGGTACCACAAGGAGCATTCATGTACCAGTCATTCATTGGACTTGAAGTCCACATTCATCTCTTAACCAAAACCAAGGTCTTTTGCGGTTGCCGTTCTGCCTTTGGAGACGAGCCCAATACCAACGTATGTCCGGTCTGTATGGGCTATCCCGGGGTCTTGCCCTCCCTCAATATTGAGGCGATGCGTATGGGCAGCATGGTAGCCCGGGCTCTCCACTGCCGTATCCCTGAGCAGACCTGGTTTGAGCGGAAACAGTATTTTTATCCTGATATGCCCAAGAACTACCAGATTTCCCAATTCGCCTCCCCCCTGGGACAAGAAGGGTACCTTGACCTGGTGGGGAAGCACATGAAGAAGCGGGTCCGGATCAAGGAGTGTCACCTTGAGGAGGATGCGGGAAAGATGATCCACACCGGGACCGTATCCCTTTTGGACTATAACCGAGCCGGGGTGTCTCTCCTGGAAATTGTTACGGAGCCGGACATGGAAACCGGAGAGGAGGCGGAGCTTTTCATCCAGCAGCTCCGCCGTACCGTCCGGTACCTGGGGGTTTGCGACGGCAATATGGAGGAAGGTTCTCTTCGGGCGGATGCCAATGTATCGATAAACCTACCCGGTAAGGGTCTGGGCCGAAAGGTGGAGATCAAGAATCTCAACTCTTCCCGATTTGTGCGGCTGGGACTTACCTATGAGATACAGCGTCAAAAGGAGCGGCTCGACCAAGGTAAGCAGGTTATCCAAGAAACCCGGCTCTGGAACGAAAACCGGGATCAGACCGAACCTATGCGGACCAAAGAAAACGCCCAGGATTACCGGTACTTCCCCGAGCCTGACCTGCCGGTGTTTGCCCCAGACCCGGCCTTTCGAGCTTCGGTGGAGGCTGCCTTGGTGGAGCTTCCCGCTCCCCGGATGGAGCGGCTGAAACAGGACTATGGCCTAAGCAGGGAACAGGCAGAACTTATTTGTGAGGAAAAAGCCCTGGCAGACTATTTTGAGGAGGCCCTGGCCGCCGCCGCGGCTCAGGGCTTTGATATCCAAGACGGGGCAGGCCGAATTGCCAACTGGCTGCTTACGGATATCAAGCATCTCTTGAACCGTGAAGGGATAGCCCTTGCAAACATCGCCGCTTTTCGGCTGAGCCCTCAGCGGCTTGCGGCACTGGTGGTGATGGTTGCCCGAGGGCAGGTGTCCATGAAGAACGGGAAACAGGCTATGGACCGGGTCATTGCCGAAGATCGGGATCCGGCAGAGCTTATTCGGGAAGCAGGGTGGGAGCAGCTTTCCGATCCTGTGCAGATTGGAAAGGCAGTGGAGGCCGTGTATGCGGCTGAAGCCGCGGTGTTTGTCCAGACCCGGGCAGCCTGTGCCGCGGGAAACCGGAAACGGCAACGGACCCTTACCGCCTATTTGGTGGGCCGGGTCTTGGAACAGACCGGCGGCCGGGCAGACCCCAAAATCGCAGGAGCCCAGATCGAATCCCTCATGCAAACCCTTTAACCAGACCCTGGGAGGCCGAATCCTTGGTTCTATACTACCTATGAGGGTATCACCTTCTTCAAACTGAAAGGGGGTCTATCCAGCGCATGGCCCTCGTCATATTGGGGAAAGCCTCAAAAAGTACGGGCCCGTGCCCTAGATTGACAGTCCCTTACGATTTAACCTATAGTTAAAAACTACGGAGGGTAGGTTAGTGGCTATACCGCCAGCTTTGGGAGCTGGATGTCGGGGGTTCAAATCCCCCCCCTCCGAATAGAGAAGCCTTGCGGGACTCAATGGACTTGTTCAATAACCCGGTTGGTTATCGAACAAGTCTTGCAAAATGCTCCGCATTTTGCTGTTTTTTAAGCGGAAGTTGTTCAGAAACCTCAGTTTCTGAACAACTCTAATACCCTATCGGATTAGCGAAAAACGGACTACTGCTCACCCGCTCTGTAGTGGGTGAGCAGTGATTTATGCGTTGGATTCTGCTTCATCAGGAGGAAACATATACATATCCGGTAATCTGAAGATCCGATCCAGAGAAAAGGGATTACCCGTAAGCACTTCACTCATTACTGAAACTTCAAAGCTATAGGGCAATTCTTCAAACTCCGGAGCCTTAATGGTGAGAGAAAATCCCAACTTTTGCTGGATCCCTGTGGAGTCCGTCGGTATAGGACAGGGCAAAAAGGTAAAAATCCCCGCAATGGAACGCACCAGGTTATAGGGATTTTGCCAATTACTGTCCATCATAGGTACTAAGATCTGTTTGTGCCTGAGTTCTATCTGAGCCTCTTCCAGGGGCGCAAAATTTATGCCATTGAAGATCCGTCCGATTATCGCCGGTAGTATGAATATCGGTTTATGGTCGTTCCAAAAACTATCCGCCTTGGCGGTATGTTCAGTAAAAGGCCGCTTGTGATGCTGTACTTGGTTCATCCCCTTATATATCAAGCTGGCTATATCCGCCTCTTTTTGCTGATATTTAATTGATTTTCGTGCAACTCTGGCAAGCCCCCGGTTTGAAACCACATAATGCGGTTCCATCCGATTAAGCACATAACAGATGGTATCGGTACGGCATTGGATGCAAGTACAGATGCTTTGCGGATTACCACCTTTTTCAATAAGATCAAAGATTGCGTTCACTTCGGTTATAACCCTATCTTCATTGATATTATAAAATCCCATATCTTACTCCCCCGTATCTTGACATTTCCCCTTTTGTTTCGTACCAATCCATGTTATCATACACGGGTTTTTTCTAGAACACGGCTATTACATGACCCTATAAACCGTTTTCAACTTAAGAATAAAATCGGTAAAAGTGCACCTTTGCAATCTCTTTCCCCTCTATTATGAACTATATCCATTTTTTCTTTACGTGCAATAGCTCATAGAGTAAAGAAGCATGCCTAGGACCGGCATACTCGGTCACCAAGCCCGGATCTACAAAGATCCGTATGACCTGTAAGGATTTAATAAAAGCCTTTACGGTTTCAGCCTTAAAAATACTGGAACTCTGCTCAAAATAACACCCTGCATCTCGTACATAGAGACCGGTTTCAAAGGTAATTTGTTCAGGTATATCAATGATCACTTCTTCCGGCCTGAGAGGAACCCCAAGAACCCCAGAAAAATCTGCAGCTAATGCTTCCTCATGCTGGGAACGGCTGGTAAGATCGAGGAGATCCTGGTGGCATAGGGGATCATAGGGGAATTCAGCGGCAACCACAAAGAGGCGGCCATCCCGGACCTTCTCGCCCAGAGCAAAGAGGGGATCCCCTGGATGTGCCAAGAGGGCGAAGAGGCCCTGATCATCCAGATCGTAGAGTTTTTCCTTGGGAAGGAGTCCTCCCTTAAGTCCCTGGAGAATCGCTTTTTTAATCATCGCCGTAGCAGATCGGACCGAAGGATGCCAATAAACCGTTTTATACATCAGGTATTTTGAAAAAAGGACGGATTCTACACTGGGAATACCCCGGGAATCAATATCTACCCCCCGTTCAAGATGCGGATGCAAGCGGGAAAGAATGAAATCCACATCCTGGGCACCGTAAGGAACCCCGCAATACCGGGCATCCCGGTTTAAGTAGTCAAGTTTATCCGGATCCAGGACGCCGGAGAGCACTTTTCGATAGAAGAGCAGTTCCTTTTCCTGGGCGCTTGGGAGGGCGGTGTTAATAATCGCCGCGGTTAAATACGGATCCGCCCCGGTGGCTCCTACCAGGCTTTTAAGGGGCTCGGTTAAGAGCCGGGTACCGGTTAATGCCTCATGGTCCTCCAGGGGCAGTTCCTTGAGGGAGTGAGTATAGGGAAAATGGCCCAGATCATGCAGGAGGGCTGCACAGAGAAAGGAACGGATCCCTCCAGGGCTGGTCCAGGCATCGGCGCCCCGTTCCAGGAAGTTCCGGAGCAGTCTACGGGCCAGATGATAGACTCCCAGGGAATGAGCTGCCCGGGTATGGGTCGCGCCGGGATATACGCAATGGGTCGGTCCCAATTGAAAAATCCTATGCAGCCGCATAAAAGCCGCGGATTTGGTCAAAGCCTCAAGCGCAGGGGTAAGGTATATATGCCCCCATAAGACATCCCGAATAGGGGCGGTAAACCCTCGTTCCAGTACCGCGTATTTATCATGCATACCTTTCGTCTCTCATAAAAAAGAGCGTAAAGCTATGGGCTACTTGTGTCTAGTGAGTCCTCTGTCAAGGACCAATAGACATATCCCTGCTTTATATAGTATCGAGGCTTTCCCAAAATGGTAGTTTTTGGAAAAGCCGCTGCCTTTATAGGGTCGTTCCTGCCTGCCGCAGCAGGATCCCCGCGGTAGGACACACCTTGGTACACTCGCCGCAGCCGTCACAGGCGGTGTCCACCAAGGAACGGCCAAAGGGTACGTGGATACGGGTCATAAACCCCCGGTTTATATAGGCAAGGACATTAAGCCCCTTAATCTCCGCGCAGGCCCGTACACAGGCCCCACAGTTGATACACTTATGCACCTCCAGCTTTATCTTTTCGTGGCTCTTGTCGAGGCTGTATCCTCGCCGTCCTCCGGAAGCCGGCGGCCCGAAAAGCCCCTGATCCCCCTGGTAGCGGGTGGCGTAGCGCCGCAGCTTGCAATCCTTCTGAGCATCGCAGCCGCAGCTTAGACAGCGGGCTGCTTCTTTCACCGCCCGATCAGGTTCAATACCGGTCTCCACCTCTTTATCCGTGGTTCGACGTTCCTCATCGCCGATGACCTGCATCCGTACCCGTTCTGCCTGAGTATACCCGGCGAAAAGGTCTGGGCTGAGGGTTTCCAGGGGTCCCATCGAAGAATTAAACAAGACCGGTTCCCCGGTAATCGGAAGCCCTGAGAGGTACTGATGAACGGAATATGCGGTTTTCCGACCATTACCTACGGCCCGAACTGCGGTGGCCGCACCGCTCTGACAATCCCCACAGGCAAATATCCCCGGCCGTCCGGTCTGGAAGGTCCGGGGGTCCGCCTTAATCGTTCCTTTCCGGGTGATTTCAAGCCCCAGGTCCTGGGCAAGGTCCGGTAGTACCTGTTGCCCCAGCGCGGCCAACACCGCGCTTACCCGCACGTGATACGCCGACCCAGGGATCGGTACAGGACTACGCCGGCCCGAGGCATCTGGCGCGGTGAGTTCCATCCGGGTTAGGGTGATGAGGAGTGTATCCCCTTCCCGGATGATCTCCTTCGGCGCGGTGAGGTACTCAATCCTCACCCCTTCGTGCAGGGCCTCGGCAATCTCTGCATCCTGGGCAGGCATCTCCTCCCGGCCCCGGCGGTAAAGAATGCTCACCTGGGTTTTTCCTTTTCCTTCCCTCAGCGCGGTCCGGGCGCAGTCAATCGCGGTGTTACCCCCTCCTACTACCAGGACCCGGTCTCCCAGTTCCGGAGGGTTTCTTTCAGCCACCGCTTCAAGATAGGCTATCCCAGACCAGACCCCAGGAAGCTCCGCTCCGGGAATCCCCAGGGGAGTAGCCCCTTGCGCGCCGATTCCCAGGATCAGGGCGTCAAAGTCTTGTTCCAGCTTCTTCGCGGGTATGTCGGCGCCGACCTGTACCCCGAAACTGAGTTCCACCCCCAGCTTTACGGCAGCGCCGAACTCGGTGTCCAGGGTCTTTTCAGGAAGCCGGTAGTAGGGGATACCGTAGCGGAGCATTCCCCCGCTGGCAGGGTGCTTATCAAAGACCCGTACCTGATGACCTGCCAGGCGTAAATAGTAGGCCGCGCTCATACCTGCAGGGCCAGCCCCGATAATGGCCACTCGTTTCCCTGTAGGTAATCCAGGAGGTGGAAGCTGGAGACTTCCAAACTGTTCCAGCTCCGCATCCGCGATGTACCGTTTCATGCTACAAATAGCAATCGGTTCCTCTACCCGCTGTCTGCGGCAGACCTCCTCACAGGGCCGAGGACAGATCCGTCCCAAGATGCCGGGGAAAGGGGCCTGTTCCCGGATAAGCCGAGCCGCGTCAGGGGTTTTTCCTTCCCGGATCAGGGCTAAAAAGCCCTCAATATCAATGTTCGAAGGACAGGCGCTTTGGCAGGGGGACTGGCAGTCTCCACAGTGATCTGAAATGAGCAGATTGATACACATCCTGCGGGAGGCTTCCAACTCCGGGTCTTCTACGGTAACGATCATACCCTCCCGTACCAAGGTAGCGCAGGAAGGAACCAGGGTATCCCGGCCGCCGTGAACCTTCACCGCACAGATAAAGCAACTGGTAAAGGGTTTGAGATGGTCTGCATGGCAGAACGTGGGAATATCGAATCCCCCTTGCCGGGCAGCTTGCAGGATGCTCGAACCTTCTTCGACACGCATGGTTTGGTTATTGATAGTTATGGTAACTAAGGACATAGGGTACCTCTACTCGACCTCAATGGCATGGAACTTACAGGTTCCCTGGCACAGACCGCAACGGGTACAGCGAAGGGAATCCAGATGATGGGGGCGCTTCTGCTCTCCGGAAATCGCCTTAACCGGACAACTGCGGGCACAAAGTCCGCACCCGGTACAGGCTTCCTCCCGAATAGTAAACCGGATCAAGGGCTTACAGACCTTGGCAGGACAGCGTTTCTCCTTACTATGGGCCTCGTATTCCTCCCGGAAATACCGGAGGGTGGTAAGGACCGGATTAGGGGCCAACTGCCCTAGGCCGCAGAGGGAGGTCTTCTTCACCTGGTTTGCCAGGTCCTCCAACAGGAGGAGGTCCCCGTCGCTCCCTTCCCCCTGGGTAAATCGGGTGAGGATGTCCAGCATCCGCTTCGTCCCGACTCTACAAAACGTACACTTCCCACAGCTCTCGTTTTGGATGAAGGTGAGGAAATACCGGGCCACATCCACCATGCAGGTCTTTTCGTCCATAACCACCAGTCCACCGGAACCCATGATGGCCCCTGTAGCGGTGATGGATTCCACGTCAATCGGGATGTCAAAAAGCCGTTCAGGGATACAGCCTCCAGAAGGCCCTCCCATCTGAACCGCCTTGAGGGGCCTACCGGTAGAACTGCCCCCGCCGATACCTTCCACCAGTTCCCGGATGGTCATGCCCACGGGGATTTCCACCAAACCCACCCGTTTGATCTTGCCTGCCAGGGCAAAGACCTTGGTTCCCACTGTTTTACCGCTCCGGTACCGGTTGAATGCCCCTGGGCCTTGGTTGATGATAAAGGACACGTTCTCATAGGTCTCGACGTTATTGATGTTGGTGGGACACCCGCGGATCCCTGATTCCGCGGGGAAGGGAGGCCGCAGACGGGGCATCCCCCGGCGACCTTCTATGGAGGCTATGAGCGCGGTTTCTTCCCCGCAGACAAACGCCCCGGCTCCTTCTTTGATAGTAAGATTGAAGGAAAAATCGGTATCCAGGATACCTTCTCCCAAGAACCGGTGCTTCCTTGCTTCGGTCAGGGCGATGTTGAGGCGTTTAATGGCCAAAGGGTACTCTGCCCGGCAGTAGATATACCCATACCCTGCGCCTGTGGCATACGCGGCAATGAGCATGCCCTCCAAGAGGCCGTGGGGATCACCCTCAATCATGGCCCGGTCCATAAAGGCCCCGGGATCTCCTTCATCGGCATTACAGACCAGGTATTTAGGCCCTCCCTTTTTTACCAAGGCATGAGCGAGAAAGGACCACTTGCTGCCGGTGGGGAAGAAGCCGCCCCCTCGGCCGGCTAAGCCCGATTCGGTGATCTGGGCAATGACCTCTTCCGGGGTGTAGCGGGTAAGGCAGGTTTTGAGGGCCGAGTACCCCCCGGCGTCCAGGTAGTCCTGGATCTTTTCAGGATTGATACGCCCACAGTTCCGCAAGGCCACCTTGACCTGTTTGGAAAGATAGGCCCGGCCTTCCCCGGTTTCCCGGACCCGATGAGCAGCAGGAAGACTCCCCTGCTGGATGTTCCGGCAGAGTTCCTCTGCAAAGTTCCGATCCACCGGGCCAAAGAGGACCCGTTCCGCTCCGTGGACGAACTCTACCAAAGGCTCTGCATAGCACATGCCCACACAAGAGGTAACTTCTACCGTGGCTACTTCCGGGGACAGGGTGTCCTGCAAATACGTATACACTGCTTGGGCTCCTGCCGCGATACCGCAGGAACCAAGGCCCACCAAGAGTTTAGGAACCGACATGAGAAGGCTCCTTCGCAGATGCAGACCCGTGATATTCCTTGAGGATCCCCTTGATTTTGGCGATGCTGAGCTTAGCGTAGATGGTCTCTCCGATCATAAGCACCGGTGCAAGGGAACAGCACCCGAGACAGGCCACGGATTCCAAGGAAAAGCGCTGGTCCGGAGTGGTTTCCCCTTCTTGGATGCCCAGTTCTTGGCGTATCACCGCGGCGGCTAGTTCTGCACCTGCTACATGGCAGGCGGTTCCTTGGCAGACCCGGATGAGATAGGTTCCCTGGGGTTTGAAACGGAACTGGGAATAGAAGGTCGCCACCCCGTACAAGGTGGAGAGGGGGATTTGGGATTCTCGGGATACCGCTTCCACCAGGTCTTGGGGAAGGTAGCGGTGGCGACGCTGGATTTCCTGTAAAAGAGGAATGGCGTATTCCGGCGCGGAACCTACGACGTGCACAATCTCCTGGGCTTCTTGTACTAAGGGGGTGGTTTCGGATGGTTCTCCGAGAGAAACGACGTGTTCGCCTGTAGTACTACAGACCATAGATTACTCCTTATGACCGGACTTGCCGGACTTTACCCTGGCTGCACCCGGCCGTATTCAGGACAGGTTAGATTTTTTCCGTAAATAGAGTTGTTAGGTAACTGAAGTTTCCGAACAACTTCCGCTTAAAAAACGATAAAAAACGTGGATTTTATTAAGAAATCCACGTTTTTTGGAGACTTGTTCGAGAACCAACCGGGTTCTCGAACAAGTCCAATAAAAAATTCCAGAGATGAAACGTTCAAGACCTTATGGGCTTGGTTTATGCCTGCAAAACCAGGATCTGCCCCAAAACAACGTGCCCGGATACTCCATAGGTACCCATGAACGACCTTGGGGGAATCGTAAGATACCCTGGGTAAATCATGATTTTGAGCGGTTTACTGGTAAAAAATCGTACTGTTCAAATCACAGGGACCAGCTCGAGCGGAGGATAAGACGTTCCAGAGGAAAGGGATAAGGACTGCTTATAGTAAGACCAGGTTGTATATAATATTTGCATATCTTTATACTACTGATTCCTCTGGATAGGGTCAATGATCCGGTAAACCGCGGCCCTAGGATGAGCCCCTGGAACGCGGCACTGCAAGTCATGGGGTGGGAATTCCCAACCATTCCGCTAATTCCCGAAGCCGGTCCGGTACGGGGTTGGCCAACAAAAGACCCAGCAACACCCGGCGATGCCGTTCTATTTCTGGGGTATTGGTCTTGATGTTCATCCCTGCCCGGGGAGGGGTGGAACAGGCAAACTCCCAGGTTCCTTCGTGGGTTTCCACCATACACATCCGGCAGTCCCCGTACAGGGATAGGTCCCGATGATGGCATAACGTGGGTAGTTCGATTCCTGCCTTATGGATCACCGCCAGGATGCTTTCCTCCCCCTCAAGCTCCACCGAAAGGCCGTCAATGGTCATATATTCAGCATGTTCCATCTTACTGTTCCTCCTTCACCGCGTTACATGGACAGGTCTCCATACAAGCCCTGCACTTAATACACTTCTGCTCATCGATCTCATGGGGGGTCTTAGTTTTACCGGAAATAGCCCCCACCGGACAGGCCTTGACACATTTGGTACAGCCTTTACAGGCTTCTTTAGCAATAAAAATCCGGGCCAGTTGCTTGCAGCTTCCTGCAGGGCAGCGTCTTTCGTAGATGTGAGCTTCGTATTCCCTGCGGAATCGAGTGATGGCGCTTATTACCGGATTGGGCGCGGTCTTCCCAAGGCCACAGAGGGCTGCATTGGAAATAGTATCCCCCAAGGCCAGAAGCAGCTCTATATCTCCATCCTGGCCGTTTCCTTCTACCATGCGCTTCAGAATCTCCAGCATCCGCTTGGTTCCTTCCCGGCAAGGAGTACACTTGCCGCAGGATTCTTTTTGGGTAAAACTCATGAAGAACCGGGCAATCTCCACCATGCAGGTTTTATGGTTCATAACCACGAGGCCGCCGCTGCCGATGATGGCATCGGCTTTTTTCAAAGAATCGAAATCCAAGGGTAAGTCCAGATCATCCTTCCCAAGACAGGCCCCAGAGGGACCTCCTATCTGTAGGGCTTTGAATTCCCCCTGGTTCCGCAGGCCCCCGCCAATGCCAAAAATTACCTCCCTCAGGGTCATGCCCATAGGTACTTCGATGAGTCCGGTATTGGTAATATTCCCGGTCAAGGCGAATGTTTTGGTACCCGGACTGCTTGCAGGTCCGAGACTCCGATACCAGGCGGCCCCCTGGTTGATGATAGGAGGTATGTTGGCGAAGGTCTCCACGTTGTTCAGCAGAGTGGGTTGCTCAAACAAGCCCTGGGCTACGGTACGGAACCGCTTTACCCGGGGCATCCCCCGATTCCCCGCCACCGAAGCGGTGAGGGCGCTTCCTTCTCCGCAGACAAACGCCCCGGCTCCCCGGTATACCTCTAGGGTGAAGCTGAAATCCGTTCCCAGGATGTGCTGTCCCAAAAGGCCCAGTTCGGTTGCCTGGATGATGGCGGTTTGGAGCCGCTTTACTGCAATGGGGTATTCTGCCCGGACGTAGATGTACCCCATGGATGCCCCTGATACCTTCCCGGCAATGAGCATCCCCTCAATCACCCGGTGGGGATCTCCTTCCATGACACTCCGATCCATGAAGGCTCCTGGGTCTCCTTCGTCGCCATTACACACCACGTACTTAGGCTGCCCCTTTTGCTGGTACACCTCCTGCCACTTGATACCCGTGGGGAATCCTGCGCCTCCTCGGCCCCGGAGCGCGGACGCGGTAATTTCCGCGATGACTTGTTCCGCTTCCAGCTCAAAGAGGACCCTTTCAAAAGCCCGGTACCCGCCTACGGCCAGGTATTCCTGGATTGATTCCGCATCAATGCGGCCGCACTGTTCCAGCACAATCCGGGTCTGCCTCTTGTAGAAGGGAATTTCCTCCCGCTTGAGGTAGGACTTTCCCTGGCAGTGATACCCTAAATGTTCGCAGATTTCTCCCCGGAGGATGGTCTTATGGATGATATCCTCGCAGTCCTCAAGCTGCACCTTGGTGTAGAGGTACCCCTCTGGTTCAATCAAGATGAGGGGGCCCATTTCGCAAAACCCGTGGCAGCCGCTTTTCTTCACCCCGATGCGGTCTCCCGAGGTTCGTTCCGGTTCTTGAGAACCGTCTGGTTCTATCCGCAGTTCCACGGTATAGGGAAGTCCTCCCGCTTTCATAAGCTCCAGCAACCGGGCATAGAGCTTGAGCGAACCGCTGGAAACACAGCCGGTTCCTGCACAGACCAGGATTTTTTTGCGTTCTTTTAGCAGAGCCTGGGCATACCCTTGCCGGACTGCTTGTAAAGCGGTTCTATCCTGCAACATGAACCGCCTCCTTCCTCCCAACAGGGCTTGCTGTTTCGGCTTTCAATTCTTTAAGCAGGGCAGCGGCTTTTTCCGGTGTCATGGCAGCGTGTACCCTATCGTTTACCGACAGGACCGGCGCCAGGGCACAGGCTCCCAGACAAGAAACGGTCTCCACCGTAAACAGGAGATCCTCGGTGGTCCGTTTGGTTTCGGAAAGCCCCAGTTCTTTCCTGAGGGTTTCAAGCAGGGGACCAGCGTCCCGCACATGGCAGGCAGTACCGTCGCAGACCTTAATGATAAATTGACCCTTAGGTTCGAGGGAAAAGTTTTCATAAAAGGTCGCTACCCCGTAAACCCGGGCTTCGCTTATATCTAACTTCTTGGCCATGTACGGAAAGATTTCCGGCGGTAAATAATGGTACTGTTCCTGTACCCCCTGCAAGATGGGGATGGTTGCACTGGGTGTACAGCCCCATACTGCCATGATTCGGTCAATGACCCCATAGTCAATAGCCATAGTAATACCTCTCTTTGCTGTTTTTATGGTTAAAAGTAATGGACCTGTATGGGTTTTCCCATTTTCCTGAGACAGGTTTCCAATGCTTTAAGCAGCCCTCGTTTATCCCTGTATCCAGAGACGATTTCGCCGGCCTCATACGCGGGATTAACCGCGCTTCCTACATAAAAGGTGAGTTCTTCTGCTTCTTCAAAGAGGAGCCGGGCGATTTTGGAAGCCCCGTCTTCACCGGTCTGCCAGGGGGCCTCTCGTTTGGTTCCTGCCAGGTACTTCCGGGCGTATTCCAGAACCTGGCGTATGGTGATAAGCCCTTCGGTTACCAGGTCAACGCCGTCGATTTGAGCCACCGGGGGAATGACGGGGTTCAGATGGCAGGGAAGAAAGGTATCCAGAGGCTTGTGGAGAAATTCCGCTACCAGGATCGAGGTGGTTCCCCCGCAGACGACGTGTTTTCCTTCCTCGGAAAAAAAACACCCCATCATCTCAGACAGCTTTTTAGGATCTGCCGGGGGGCCGATTAAGAGGTTGATTCGAGATCTCAGCGCGCAGAGAGGATCTGCCGGAGGCTGTTTGACTCCGGTAAGACGCTGATATACCATAGGATCCTCCTTACATAAAGAACATCCCGGGCCCGGAACAGGGACCCGTATCCTTAACCGATTAAAGAGGACCGGTATGTATTGAACATGAGGCGCCTTATGGCGTATATTTTCTATACATGCAACACCCCGCTGGCAGCATAACTTCGTGGTGGAAGGGCTGTCGGCGGGGTTCCTCTTTGTACCATGCGTTATACGAAACTGCTTAGGACCATGACCCCATCCTCATCTGTAGGAAGCGGCTGTCTGGAACCATAATTCCAGACAGCACATAGAGAGAGGTTGATGAAAGAAGGTCACTTCCTTCCCCATATTTAATGTATCATAGGCCAAAACCCTTGAGAAATATAAATTTCGCATAGGGCTATTTCAAAATGAATATGAGGGCTTTCCAGAAAAATTACCGGAACGAAAGGTCGTTTTTTTGTACTCCTGTCGCGTACTACCGGTCTAAACTCCATTCCGTTCAAAGCTGTCCGGGTTAGTGTTTCCGGACAGCTTTTGATAGAGACGAATGGAGGTCGTGTTCTACCATATCTAAGGTAGCATGAGCCAAAGCCCTTGAGAAATATAAATTTCGCATAGGGCTATTGCACTATGGATATGAGAGCTTCCTACAAAAATTGCCGAAAAGAAAGGTCGTTTTTTGAAGCATAGATTTTATTGATAAACTTTTTATCCAGCGCTGAAAAGGTATAGCCCTGGGGATAAATGAGGACATCCTTAAAGAGATTATTGGCTAAGATACAACGCCGCTGTACCAGTTGGAAGCGCTCAAGCAGTGTATCTGGAATCGGGGATACCCACATATAGGTAAACGGAAGGGTACTCAATAGATCAAACTGATTGCACCGCTCGTAAAGATAGATTCGTTTCCGCAAGGGGGCCGGCCCCTGGGCTCGCTGGGTTTCCAAGGCCCCTAAATAAGGAACCGCCGTATCCCCGTGGACGATTTCAATAAACTGGCTCAGTTCGCTGTAGAGCACTTCAGCGGCATCTGCCAGGGTATGGTTTTTTGACATGAGAACTACATATTCAAATTCCCAGATATGCTCATGGCCCAGTCCTTTATCCGCAAGATAATCGAGAAAATAATTCTCGTACATCCTTTGATAGCGGATAATACCGAGTTTAAACCGGTTTTCCACCAAATCCGTGATGGTCTGCATGGAATTGGTCTCTTGCACCTTGATGTTTATCTCTTTTTCAGGGTCCAGTTCTACGGCAAATTGGGTAAAAGCCGCGGCAATATAACTCCCCCGGGGTATGGAAACCGTGAAATGTTGGCGCTGGCTCGTATCACCCTCTGCGATGGCCTCGATCTTTTCCATCTGGTCTAGAATGGTCCGGGCATAGGTCAGAAACTCAAGGCCCTGGCGAGTGGGGATAACCCCCCGGAAACTCCGCTCAAAGATAGGAAATTTGACCGTATCCTCCAGTTCCTTAATCGCCTTACTCAGGTTGGGCTGGGCCATATACAGATTATCCGCTGCTTTGGTGATAGACCGGGTTCGTTCAATTTCCAAAGCGTATTTGAAATACAGGGTATTCATCGTCTACTCCCCTCGTTTAGTTTTTACTGGGATTATCACATTCGGTTATAGGGGGCCTTTTCAAAACGAATCGACTGTTGCAAAGGCCTCAGGTACCTTACCGTTTTAGCAATAGCCCTTTGATCGTGAACAACCTGACTTCATGGTATCAAGAAGCAATCGTCCTGTACAATATGAATATGGCATAGCCTTATTCCATGAGCCATATAGAACCAGGGTAGTTTTTTTATTTTTATGCAGGGCTGCAGGAAAGGGGTGGAATAGACTTGTTCGAGAACCAACCGGGTTATCGAACAAGTCCATTGTATAGCGTGGTACCGACCATAGACGAGCAACCCAAGGATGTGAACAAAACAGCCTGAATCCTGTCCTCTATCCGTTCTTTTCCACCCTGGACCGCTTGAAGTTGCAGAGGTCCCTCCCGTATGGGTTGATTGCTCCTATTTCCCTCCAATCTGCCTTTATCGACCCCTTTTCCGCTCTCCTTTAGGTACTTTTATATGCGCTGGCCCGGCTTTTCTTGCAACCGCTTATTGACATTTGTTACTTAAAGAGGGATTATATTACTATGTTTTGGCTCGGGGCGGTCCAACAGATAAAAAAGGGATTAAGGCTCCTGCTATACTTTATTAAGAAACGGCGTGTGGAGTACCTAAGAGCAAAATTTCCGCTTTTTTATGAAGACAAAGGGAAAGTTTGTCTGTTTTTTCTCTCCGAAAGAGAGAGAACGCCTCATTCGGAAGCCTGGATAGTCTGTTCGGGGGACAAAACCCGCCATTCGAAAGCCAAAATGCCTCATCCAAGTATAAAAATATCACATTCGGAAATAAGGAGAAACCATAATGGCAGTACATAAAGACTGGCTTCCTGGAACGATGGAAGGGCCGTTATTACTCGCAAAGGACTGGAAGGCGGTTATGACCGCCCGTGAGGACGCCTGGGGCATACCCCCTGCGGTCCTCACAGAACTGGACACTCCCATAGCGGCAGCGGCCCCTGCACTTACCACAGGGAAAAATGAGACCACCCGTACCCCTGTAACAACGGCGCAGTACAAGGCGGCGTTTGAGGCATGGACGGCAAAAATACGGGACATCAAGAAACGCTCTTTTCTGACCTCGCCCCTCACCGATGCCGGCTACATCCCCCTCTGTCTCAAGCTCCACGACAGCACCCCTCGGCCAAGCGGCCTGCCCACCGGGCAGGTAACAGGAGAAACTTTTCTTATAGGTTACAGGCAGTGCAGCCGGCCTCGCGAACAAAGGCTGCCGCATCTGGTACACCCTGGTTGCGCCTAGTGAAAGGTCTCTCGCAAACCCCGATGATTTACGCAAATCCTTCTACACCAAATGGAAAAAGACCTCATCCTATTCGATTTCAACGACCGCGGTAAAACCGCCTGGTTCGCCGGGCAGATAGAAAACAAAGGGAAAAAAGGTCCCTGGGGGCCGCTGGTTTTGGGGTTGATTCCATAAATAGGATGTTTTAAAGGCTGGATTGTTGCATATATATAAGGAGTGATTATGAAATTAAGGTATCGTTTAAGTATTATTGTTATCGCGGTTTTGGTCATGGCAGTTGTGGCCATTTCTAGCATCCTACTTTACCACGCCTCTTCAATACAGATGGCTGCCGCCCTGGAAAGCCAGGAGCGGCTTGCTGCGGAACAAGCCCGGGTTATCCAGATGCGGTACGAGGGTTATTTACGTGTGGTGAATACCCTTGCGGGGATGATGGCCGATTTTGATAAAACCGATCCAGGAGGGCAGCGCAGCCGTTTTAATCAGATCCTGCAGTCGGTACTGGAATCAGAGGAACGGATAATAGCGGTATATGCCGTTTTTAAGCCCAACACCATAGACGCAGGCTGGGACGCCTCTTTTGCCGGACTGCCCGGTAATACCGAAACCGGCCAGTACGCTGACTGGTATACTCGGCGTTCCGGGGAGATTGAACATCTGACCTATGACGATATACAGACCGTAATGGATATTTTAAACGGTCCGGATGCACGCAAAGAATGGATCTATGATCCCGTACCTCAGCCCGTGGCCGGAAGGAATACCTATACCGTCAAAGTCAGTGTGCCGATTATTCACCGCCTGACAAATCAGGTGGTAGGCCGGGTTGGGGTGAATGTGGATATCGCCTATACCCAGCCCGTAGTGGAAGATACCATAAAGTCCAACCTGGACATCAGCGCCATGACCGTCTATTCCGCTAAGGGCTTCATTATTGCCAGCGGTGTCGTCGATCAAGTCGGGCAGATGCTCAAAGACGCCCAGAGCAGCTTATACAAGGTGAATGCCGACATCGCCCAAAACGCGGTGGTATATGGGGAAAAAAAGCGATTCAAGGAATTTTCGGAAGTCCTTCAAAAAGACCTGGAGTTGATTCTCTACCCCTTTACCATCGGCGAAACAGGCGTTAGCTGGTCCCTGATGCTGGGTACCGAGAAGGATCTGGTCCTGGCGGAGATCAAGGACATGACCTCCTTTACCATTATACTCGCGGTCATTGCGGCGGTCCTCATTGCGGTCATCATCTACCTGGTTACCGGAAACATCACCAAGCCCATTCTCAACGTAGCCCTTACCCTCAAAGACATATCCGAAGGTGAAGGGGATTTGACAAAAACCGTGAACATCAATTCAAAAGATGAAATCGGCGACCTTGCCCGCTACTTCAACGCAACCCTGGAGAAGATCAAAAACCTGGTGGTTAC
>JAIRLU010000128.1 GCA_031259215.1 Treponema sp.
GTAGGGACCGAAGAGGATGCGCGTTATCTTATGGGATACATTCCTACGTATACTCCCAAGGATAAAGATTCCAAGAAGAGCACCCAGGATTTTCAAACCGATGGTATGTTCCAAGACGACGGTCAGGGTGAAGTGTTCCGCTACCGGCAGACCGGAAAAGTAAAGCCCGAAGATAATCAAGGGTATTCGGAAATTGGATTTTATCACAGGGCCGCTAAATTGCCCGCGGCTGAAGCGGACAAGGGAGCGTACCTTGAATTTGACCCTTATGGCTGTCCTAAAATTGACCGCCTGATTATCCATTCTACCGGGGATATATACGAAAGCGCGGTAAATTATCACAGTATGAAAGCCAAGCGTTTTTATTTAAATGTAAATAATGAGGCCGCTTCCATTTCCCTATCCGCCAGCGGGGAAATAACCATAGAGGCCTCAAAAATTACCCTCAAGGCAGGGCGTACCTCGGTGAGCCTTTCGGACGACGGATTCAGCGCTACCTCGAAAATAGTCAATACCCCGCTCCCGAACACCTATGATGCCAGCATAAGCCTCAAGCCCCGGGCCGGGTTTTCGGCTTCCGGTATCAACTGCAAAATCGCGGGAATCAACAAGGCCTCCCTATCGGATTCCTTGGGAGGCTCTTTTTCCAGCGGATTGGGGGTGATGTCCATCAAAGGCCGGGAGATCAAATTGGCTAATTATAACGCTACGGAGTATAAGGTCTCGACGATTATCTCGAATATTGAGCTGGCTGAAAATATTATTACCACCAGTGTAGGGAAAAGCGCAACAAGTACGACGGCGACGCAAATTTTTATATCCTGGGTAGACTGGGTAAAAAAACTGATTAAGGTCGTTTCAGAGCTTTTGGCGCTGGATAAGGCAAAAACCCTGGCCAATGAGAAAGCTGCGGCGGCTGCGGCGGCTGCGGCAAAACAGCAGTTTGAAGATGAAGTTACCGCAAGAGCCTATGGTAAAGCGATAAATGATCATCATAATTGGGATGCTTTAGCGCCCCATAAACAGGAAGAATACCTGAAAACAGCCAGAGATGAGCTCACGTTACAGAATATACCGCCACCGCCGAATCCATAGGCGGTACCACTACAAGGAGTAAAGAAACGCAATGAATTTTAAGGATAACGATCCGGTTTTTGTGCTTCAGGGCATAAGCAGTTTAATTTTGGAAATTACCGCGGAAGTGTATGATACCATTGGAAATATATTTACCTATGGGATATATCTCAATAACGCTAAGGGTTTAAAGACCGCTATGGATAATCTGAATCTCTGCGCTTTATACATAGATCAGGGTATTAACACGATTACTACGGACGCGCTCTGCGCCTATGGCGCGGCAGCAGAAAAAACGCCGATGCTCCAAATAAAAGGAAACGGGGATATCGTGCTCAAGGCCGGGGAAAATAAAAGCGTCTATGCCTCAAGCGACGTACGGGCCGGAAGTCCTGCAGGCATGATACATGAAAAAATGGCTACTGCCGAGTTTGGGATAAAGGCGACAGTCCGTATCGCGGATTTAGTGGAAAGCGCCGCGGTACAGGTGTATAAATCCTATACCACCGCGAATCCCAGTACCAAACAGGAGACCTTGTAAGTATGGAATTGGATCAATCCGCCAAAGATGCCATAAGCAGCGCTGTGGCCCCCCTCATTGCATCCACTGCAGCAATGGTTCTGGTTGCGGCAGTGGGTGCTGCGCTAGAATCACTACTGGTTACGAACTATAGTGAAAGCTCTCTTATCGGAGAAAAAGAGATGCACCCCACTGCGGACGAAACCACCTTGAGCAAGAGCGAAGTTGCAGGTTCTGAAACCGAGGGCAAGCTGGCCCAGGACAAAGTGGCGGGAATCAACGGTGAAGTAAAGGCCAGCGAGACCGAAGCCCGGGCGCTTACCGGAGAAGCCACTGCATCGGATTCGGGCGCCTCGGCGCTGCGTACCAAAGCCGGTGCATCGGACATCGAAACCAAAGCGCTCAAGATGACCTAGTCATCAGATGATCTAAGGGAGTACCTATGGCGGATACATTAGACTGGCTTAATACACATTTGATCCTGCTGCGGTATATCACGGTAAAGGAGGTGATAGAAAAAGAAAACTACAAGATTCCTCCCGAGAGGGCGGCATATTTTGACGGGGTGAGTACTGTGCAGGAAATGGCCTTTAAGCTGGCCCATGCGGAAAGGTACAAGGAAGCCTGTGAACTCTTGGCCTATGCCGCCCACCGCCGCGCAGGGGTTTGGTGGCTGTACCGGTGCCTCTTGTGGTTATATGCAGAATTGCAGGAGAACCCCGCGTCAGACCGGGATATAAGCGAGATAGCCGCGAGCTTTGCGGTTACTGTGCCGGATTGGGCCCAGATTCCCGCGCCTGAAACCGACCCTGCGGGGCAGGCTCAGATAGAGGGGCTGTACCATCAATCAAAAGCAAAAGTACAGGAAGCGGAGGCTGCCTTAGACCCGGAAATGCTGCGTTATGTACGGGATGCGGTGGAGGTGGCGTTTCAGGATTTTAAGAAGGTTCACGGAATTCATCCGGTGGAGCTGCTCAAGAAAGCCGCGGCCCGGATTAACGAAGACCCTCATAAGATAAACCCCGCCTCCCCGGTATTCAAGGCTGCGGATGAACTCAAGGCCAAACTGCAGGAGGTGCGAAAGGAAACGGTGGATACCATAAAATCCGTTATCCCCCCTAAGGTACCGGAGCAGGAGCAAAAACTCCGGGATAACGCAATGGCTGCGGTGTACCGCTGGGTGGTGGCCCCGAACGAGGTAAACAGCAAAAAATGCCTGGACATAGGTAACGAATGCCCCGACACCCCCGCAGGGTTGCTTGCCTTGAGCGCGTTTTGGGCCTTCGGTAACCTCATGCCCGGAGGGGAACAGATCGTTCCCACTCCGCCGGGGCTTGCCGCGAACGGCCTGTGCCAAGTACTCTTAATGTGCGCCCTCCATAAAGGGGGGACCCGGAAGCTCAAAGACCGGTACGAATGGTACTTTAACCTGGGGGTGGATGTCTTGAGTGGAAAAGATAACTGGGAAGAAAGCCTTGCCGAAGGGGAGGCCCCCCACGAGGGTCTTTCAGGCAGCGGGGCGGTCCATGATGCAGAAGCGCCTCACCCCGGCGTGCCCCAGTACAAGCGGTGGAAGCCGGAACATATCCATGAAATCTACATGAGGTAGAGGTAAAGGAACAAGATTATCTCCGCCCCACCGCAAGCGGCAAAGCAGGCGAGGGAAGGGGCGAACAGGTATAAGCAGTAGGAACCAAACTAGGGAATAGGTAATGGTTACTAGGGAACAAGGGGAGTCCGACAAAAAGAAAAAAGTCCGTTAATTCGTGAAGCGGATGGGGGAACAATTATGGATTTAGCAGAGATGACGGTTACAAACGGCGGAAACCAGGAAGGGATGTGGGTATAATTGGAAAATCTGGGGAAATGGGGTAAAACGGAAAAAGAGGACAGGTATGTCAGCTGCGGATGCCTTTTCCAGGGCTATGACCGGCAGGCCGGAACCGCGAGTGGATTGGGGTAGGGATGCGGAAAAACGATTCTGTTCGGACCGGGAATAAGCGGCGATATAAAAGGAGAAGGATGAAATGACCGTTCATGAATATACGGTAAGTGATGAGCAGGGGAGCACTGAAAACAAAAAAGGAGAGATTGTAGCAAAGCAGGGCGATCCATTTAGTTTTTATGTGTATAATTCCAATGATTCTGCTAATCCTGCTATTGCCGTTCGAATCGTTATGCCCCTGGGCGGTACGGAGTCGGGGTTGTTCCGTTATCCGCGGGTGGGAGAAAAAGTGCTGGTAGGAACTGAAGAGAGCTTTCACTACCTTATGGGATACATCCCTACGTTTACCCCCAGCAGCCAAGATTTTCAAACCGCCGGGATGTCCCAAGAGGATGGCCGGGGGGAAGTGTTCCGTTACCGGCAGACCGGGAAGCAAGAGGCAAAGATAGGGACTGAACCCTATTCGGAAATAGGCTTTTACCATAGGCCGACCTCCTGGAAAGCGGCCGATGGGGAGAAGAATGATTATGCGGATAACAACGAGTATAGCTATCCCAAGATCGATCAGCTCAAGATCCATTCCACCGGGGATATTCATGAAAGCGCGGTGAACCACCACCGGATTAAGGCCAAACGGTTTGAGATTTTGTCAAATGTGGATGAGAGTGATTTTTCAAAAGATCTAAAAGGCGGAAACAGGCCCTTTGGAGACAAGAGAGCGGATGTTTCGGAACTGTTTCAGGGGGACATACACATCCGGGGAAAGCGACGGATCGTGCTCAAAGCGGGGAGTGAAATACGCCTTGAGGTGGGCCGCTCAACTATCGTCATATCCGACGCCGGTATTGTCCTCACTACCCGTAAGACCCATTCGGACATCCATAACTCCCTGGATACGGTGCTTTCGGTACTGCCCAGAGACGGAATCACCATGTTCGGCCAGCATCTTAAAATGGCCGCGGTTTATGATTGGGCCATCTCGGAAAACATGGGTTCTTCGGTGAAGGGAACCGCCGGTGAAAGAGTCTGGCAGCGGTTATAAACGGTGGAAACCATAAAGAAGGAATGGGGGTAGGAAAATCTGGGGAAATGGGGTAATCTGTGGACAACAGTATCGAAAGTCTAAGCGGAAAAGGAGCAAGAGAAGCGTGAATCGAGTTTTGAGGGATGGTTTTTTCCATCTTCTGGGAGTGATCCTGGGTTGC